>WAJW01000039.1 GCA_015523685.1 Archaeoglobaceae archaeon | reverse complement strand
GTATCGGCTCTATGTATATTCTGTCTGCGATCTCAGGATCCGTCATGATTGTGGCGGGATTGGAATTGACAAGTATGACCTCAATACCCTCTTCCCTGAGAGCCTTGCATGCCTGACTCCCGCTGTAATCAAACTCTGCAGCCTGTCCAATCTGGATAGGCCCACTTCCTATCACCAGAACCTTTTTGAGGTCTTCCCTTACTGGCATTCTACTCCTCCAGCCTTTTTCTTATCATATCAAAAAAGAACTCCGTGTCATGGGGTCCGGGTTTACCTTCGGGATGATACTGGACACTCATTACATCGAGGTAATCACTCTTCATTGCCTCAACCGTGAGATCATTCGCATTGACCTGCATCACCTCCAGATCCGTCCCCTCAACCGAATCCGGATCCACCGCAAATCCATGGTTCTGGGATGTTATGAATACTTTTCCGGATTCAAAATCCTTAACAGGCTGGTTCCCCCCACGGTGACCGAATTTAAGCTTGTACGTATCTCCACCGAGGGCAAGACCGATAATCTGATGGCCGAAGCATATACCGAATACGGGAATCTCACCAGCAAAATCCCGTGCAAGTCGAATTGCATTACCTGCAGTTTTCGGATCTCCAGGGCCATTTGAAAAAAGTATGGCATCAGGCTCGAAGTTGAGGATTTCCTTTCTGGAAAAATTGTGGGGAACAACCACGATATCAAGATTTCTTTTAACGAGATTGTTCAGAATATTTTTCTTTACACCGAGATCCACCACAACGACTCTTTTTCCCTTTCCTTCAATTCTGAAAGGCTCCTGAACCGATACCTCATCGATTAAGTTGAGTTCACTTATGTCGGGCTGGTTCCTTGCAAGCTCCACAGCCTCTTCTTCAGTCATTTTCTCTCTTATGAGGGCGGCCTTCATTGTCCCGTACCTTCTTGTTTTGATTGTGAGCATTCTGGTATCTATCTCCGAAATTCCCGGAACTCCGTGTTTTTTCAACAGCTCATCAACTGTGAATTCGACATCATAATGAGAGGGGGTGTCACACAGCTCTCTGACAACAAATCCTTCCACCTGAACCCTTGATGACTGGAAATTGTTGCTATTAACGCCGTAGTTTCCTATAAGGGGATAGGTCATCATGAGAATCTGGCCGTTGTATGAAGGGTCTGTGAGGGCCTCTTCATAACCCGTATATGGGGTGGCAAAAACCAGTTCTCCAAGAGCATTCACTCTCGCTCCAAAGCCCTCTCCGTACAGAACAGTTCCATCTTCGAGTGCGAGCATTGCATCCATATTACCGGAAGTTTAATATGCTGAATTAAAAAGATTTTCGGTAAGTTTCAGAAAGAAAAAAACGGGCATAAGCAATTCTGAATTTTAAACAAAAGAAGTTCTGGTCCTGAAACAACCGTTCAGAACTCGAGTGGATAAACAGAATGAGGAAGATACCGAAAGATAGATATAACTTTTTTCCGAATTCTTAAACGCCCGTGCGGCCATGGTCTAGGGGTATGACAGCGGCCTCCCGAGCCGCTAGCCCGGGTTCAAATCCCGGTGGCCGCATCAACTATTATTTTGGGGGCATCATGGTTTTCAGTATCCACATAAGGGGGAAAACCGGCAAGGCGGAAAGAGAGAGATTTTCCGGATACCAATTAAATATACTCTCACAGCTGGAACATGAGACATCTCAAATACCCTCTCTAAAACAGTTTTTTCATTTAGTAAAGGAAAATACGTGAATTTAATAAAGAGATTATCCCTGAACTGCTGTCTCCAGAATCAAAATAAAAATATAATTGTATTCAATATTAAATGATTATTCCAAAGGCTAAAAATTGATCCAGAATTCGGGATATGATTATCTCTCATTGATGAAACTTCAGAGTGTTGAGGATAAACAAAAACGGGCGCGAGGGGATTTGAACCCCCGACCTACAGCTTAGGAGGCTGCCGCTCTGTCCATGCTGAGCTACGCGCCCACAGTGTTAGTCCATTCAATACTATGGGTTTATAATGTTTATGCTACGCTATCGTGATCAGGTCATGGATAACTCATGAACGCCACGAGGATATCTATCGCTTTAGTACGGCATAGAATATACCCTTCCCATGCTGACCATAGTACATGAACCACTCGTCTTTTATTTTTATGAGTGTCGGATCTGCAGGCGGTTCATCTCCCGGAAATCTATTCAAGATAAGTTCTGGCTCTGAAAAATTTCCAGAATCGTACACCGATTCGTAGATTCCCCTGTGGGACCAGAAAAATAGATGAATCTTTCCATCATCCCACATAACGAGCTCGGGCCCATCAACCAGATCACAGAATTCGTCGTTTCTCGAGTCAATTGCCATTCCTTTTTTCTTAAAATTAATTCCATCTTTAGAAACAGCGTAAAACAGAAAGGTGCTGAAGGGATTGGGTGAATGCGTGCAGTATTTTTGATCATGCTCTGTACGATACACCATCAGATAACTTCCGTCATCAAGTCTGATGGTGGTTGATGCTCCAATTCCCCGATCGTCAAGACTGTAATGGCCCCCTCTGTCAACTCTTATGCCCGGCTCCAGCTTCCAGTCAAGACCGTCCTTTGAAACGGCACTCATTATAACACCGTTCCTCTGAAAATACATTCTGAAACTCCCATCAGGAAGCCTTACAACATCCGGAAAAACCGCATTTTCCATTCTGACCCCATCTTCCTTTTTCCAGGATATGCCATCGTGTGATACTGCCGAAAGAACGTGTGGCTCATCTGCCACCTCAGGCTCCTCTCCGAAGTACATGCGGTATGTTCCCTGCCCAACCCCGATAACCTCGGCATCAGCATACCTTCCCTGAATGACCATTCCAGAAGGTCTCCAGGTTTCATTCATTTCCGGAGCCGGGATCATCCTGTTCTCGGACTGCACCTTCTGAGATCTGAATTGCTCTATACAGCTATTTATCATTGCACTCTCTTCAGGTTTCGCCATTCGTCTGTGCATTGAGAGGTCTTCGTAAGCAGTGCCACCAAGTTTCTCTCTCAAACAGGCCTGTAATTCTGGTGGTCCGGAAAAAGGATCCGGACCGGGAGTTTTAATCACTGAAACGGGAGTTGGAGTGGTCTCATATCCTTCCTCACCACTCTTTTGAACGCATCCAGAGAGGATCATTCCCAATATTAAGAAAAAGGAAGCAGGAGCAACCTTTGATAAGCACATGTTTCCTCCTCCGATTATATCATTGCATAACAATCTGATGATTTAATTCCATAACATAATCTTCTCTCACGAACTCATATTTAAAGGGTCTCCCGATAGAACAGGATACGGACTTATCAACGGTACATCCATCATATTCCTGCATACCATCATTCCAGGTGTTCTTCTGAATGATCTTTACCCGGCTAAAAGATGTGTCTGCCGACCATAACAATCAGAACTCCAGAAATTATTATTCCCGCTCCTATTAGATCGTAAACATCCGGAGGAATGCCATCCACCTTCCAGCCCCACAGGATTGAGGTGACAACGAAAACACCGCCATAAGCAGCGTAAACTCTCCCGAAATGGGCTGGTTGGAACGTATTTATAAACCCGTAGATCGCAAGTGACAGGAAACCAAGAAGAGCGAAAATAAATGCTCTGCTTTCTCTCAGCCACATCCACACACCGTAAACCCCGCTTACCTCGAAGATAGCCGCGATGAAGAAATATACCATGGATCTGAGGATTTCAGGTATCATGGGGTAAAATTAACGATCTGACTATATATATCCTCAATTGATTACTGCTACCATGTCACATGTTATCAAAATACTTATATACATCCTGTATGCCACATCCTGACAATGGACATAACTGTGAGGAGAACAAAACGGGAAGATAAAAAAGACCTCATCAATCTGTTTGAAGATCTCTCACAGGATACCAAAAAGATCCTTACGGGAAGTGTGTTTGGATTTCAGGAGTCAGTAGAATTTGCCGAATCAGCCCTTGATAGATTAACCGAAAGCTTTGTCATTCTCATCGATGAAAATATCATTGGCGAAGGCAGGTATGTGTATCTCCTTCCCGGAATTAAAATAATTGCGGAAATAGGAATCGTCATTTCTGACTCCTATCAGGGGAATGGGTTTGGCAGAATACTGCTTTCACACCTAATGAACGCGGGATTGCAGAATGGTGTGAGAAAATTTGTCGTATATGTTGACTCCCGGAACTTGAAAGCCCTGAGATTTTTCAGAAAATCTGGATTCAATATCTCGGATGTTGTTCTGGAGGGAAATAGAACCCTTTATTTCATGACAAGGTACTTGAGGAAAAATGAGAACATCATTCTCCCCCTTCCAGAATTCGCTTCAGCCTTAACGCATCCCTGAACATCGTTACATTGTTAAAGAGGCAGTAAACGTCATTCTCAAATTTTTTAAGAGTGTCTGAGACATACCTGAGATCTGCATCGGTATATTCATACATGTACATCCTCTCTCCCGGAGGACTACCGTGAAGCCTGAAATATGTTATATCTCCATCCATAACCGGCAACTGCACAAATGGGTCGCATGCATGAATCAGACCAAGCTCCTCACAGATCGCCCTTACCTTTTCTCTGTTCCATCCCCTTGGCTCCCATGCGAACAGAAAATCCCTGTCCACATCTGAGAAAAAGGATCTCATATTCTCCATATTGTCATCATTCTCTTTAAACGATCCTGGAGTCTGAAAAAGGATTACTCTGCTTTTGAGGATTCTGGCGATTTCTTCTGTCTTCTTCCAGGCCATCTCCACGTTTCTGCATGGTTTGAAAAAACCTGCATCACCATCGATATCAATTCCGGCCTTCCTGTACGTCGGACTGGATGGAGGATGTGTGATGACCTGCCATGCCTTGACCACGAATTCGAAGTCATCTCCAGCCATTTCCCTCCATTTTCTCACAGTTTTTGGACGTGGAGGTTTGTAAAATGTCCTCTGAACCTCCACGAGGCTGAAATTTTTCATATAATTCTTAATACCACCCGGGAAACCACAGCATCCGATCTTTATCATACAACCTCCTCCTTCAGTCTGATCCTTGCAACAAAAAAGCCAGATGTCCCATGTAGATGCGGGTAAAACCTCCTTGTTTTTCTCATATCTTCTGAAAATCTGAAGCTTCCCGCCCTTTCCAGACCCGGTGAACCGTAATTCACATCCATTAGCTCGATCGGATATCTTTCAAGGAGAGTCTGTATGACCATCTCATTTTCTTCAGGTGCCAGAGAGCATGTTGAATAGACGAGAACACCACCTTTTCTCAGGATCTTCAGGGCGGATACAATAAGCCCTTTCTGGAGAGTTGAGCAGAATAACAGATCCTCCGGACCTCTGCTTTTCTTTCTGGTCGGATCCTTATGGATTATTCCCTCACCGGTGCATGGAGCATCAAGAAGAACTCTGTCAGCCTTTAAACCTGTCTGAGGTAGTTTCCTTGCATCCATATGAAGGATGACAGTATTCAAAACCCCGCATCTGTGTATGTTATGGGCGAGAGCATCCAGTCTATCCCTGTTTACCTCAACTGCAATTATTGCACCGCTGTTTTCCATGAGCTGTGCTATAAATGTCGTTTTACCTCCGGGAGAAGCACACATGTCCACCACAACCTCATCCCGCTCCGGTTCCAGCACAAGCGGAGGAACCGCTGATGACGCATCCTGAATATAGTAGTAGCCCATGAGGTACTCCGGAGTGGCTCCGGGAGAGAACGGAGATTCCACCAGTTCATAGACAAAGGGGAAGGGTGTCTCTCTCAACCTGAAACCTCTCTTTTCAAGAGAATCAATGGCTCTTTCCACATCTGTCTTCAGTGTATTGATTCTTATATATTCTGGCAGGGGCTTTTCCATGGCCTCTATCAGATCTTCTGCATCGTCAAATAGATTGAGGAACCTCCTCACTATGAATTCAGAGTAGCCATACTTTTCAGCGAGAGTTCTTGATTTCCTAGTGGAAGGAAAATCAATTACCGGGCCTTTTTCCATACGAGAACAACACCCTTTTCGGTTCTCCTCACATCATGTAACCTGAATAAAGGGAATTGACTTCTGAAGCCTTCTCCATCCACAACTGTGGGAGAACTCCTTCCTCCGATTACCATGTTCCCCGTATAACATC
>WAJW01000038.1 GCA_015523685.1 Archaeoglobaceae archaeon | reverse complement strand
TATCTGATCCTGTTAAAGCAGTAGTTTTGAGATACGCAAAAAGGGTCCCATGCCCCAGCAAGGACTGGCCTGATGGAAAGAGATTGAATCATATTGTAAGTTTAGCAAAGGATTGGAACGTCCAGGCTGCGATACTTATCAGACAAAAATTCTGTGATCCACATGGATTTGATTTACCTTTCATAAAAGAGAGACTGGAACGGGAATGCGGGATCCCTTCTTACCAGATAGAAGTCTCTAATGTAAACTCCATCGGAGCATTAAAAACAAGGATTGAAGCATTTCTTGAAACTTTAGAAATGGGCCTTGAAGATGAATTATGGGAGGTAGCTTGATATGACAATTACAAAGCCTTTAAGAACATGGGGTGAGTTTAAAAAGGCTGTTGCAAAATTCTCTGAAGAATTCTATCATTGCAAAGAAAAATATGAAAATTGTATTAGATGGGAAGGGGGAGATGGAGCTTTTGAGGCTATTCCTAATGCATTGGATTGTAAAGTTTTCCATATGGCAGGAGAGCCTTATACAGGCACCCTTGTAAACAGAAGACCAGATTTAGCTGTCGAATTTCAAAATGAAGTTAAAAAATTTGGTTTTCCGGAGGATATGTGTGCATACATGAGAACTCATTGGGGCAGCATACTGGCTGACAAATTCGTAACTGCTAATGGTAACGAATATGACGGATACCCACTTCCGGACTTTTATTGGCAGACACATGCTTGCTGTAGCCACGCAAGATGGTTTGATGTTGCATCAAAACTCATCCAATCGAAAAAAGGGGCAAACGTACCAGTATATGTTGTAGATGTTAACGTTGGACCAATAAATCCAAGGCAAAAGAGAATAAACCCTGAAAAAGTCGACTATATATTCAATCAACTCGTCAATGGAATAAAATGGCTGGAAGATACTACAGGATACCAGATAAGCGATAAAAAGCTTATTGGCAATATAAATAACGAGATAGAGAGCACTAGATTATGGGCAGAAATAATGATGTATCAACAAAATATTCCTGCACCTCTTGATGAAAAGATGATTTTTCCTCTTTTCACGCTGGCAGTCCAGGCACGAACAGATAGAATATGTGTGGATTTGTATAGAAAACTCCTGAAAGAGATTAAACAAAGAGTTGAGGAAGGGATCCCAGCGGATCCAAATGAAAAATTCAGAATAATTTCCGATGCTCAACCTCCATGGATGAATCTTGACCTATACAAAGAGATTCGAAAGTATGGTGCCTTATTTATAGGCTCTCTATATACATTCTCTATTATTGGGGCTTGGGAATTTGTTAATGGTAAAATGGTTCCAAGAAGGAGGCCAGAAGAAGCTTGGGGGGTCGATCTTGATTCCTGGGAAAGTGCTTTAAAGGTGCTAACAGAATGGCATTTGAAGACTATATCAATGGGACCTGCCACGTGCATGTTCAACCCCCCTTCAACGAGAGCTGATACCCTTTCAGCAATTGCAGATCAGTGGAACGCTGATGCCATAATCGTTCATTTAAACAGAGGTTGTGAGGGGTTGAGTTTGGGTTTGGTTGAGACAACCAGATTGCTGAAAAAAAGAGGGTATAATGTATTTGAATATGAGGGTAATTGTGCTGATCCTTTGGATTTTGATTATGATGGTACTTTAAATAGATTGTTTTCTTATTTGGAGACGAGAGGTCTTACTCCAATAATAGAAAGAGGGAGATCTATTGTAAGATAATTTTCAATAGATCAATAATTTTCAATAGATCACGTATATTATGGAAATAATATCCCTGGTGACATTATCCCGTCTGGGTCTAATAATTCTTTGAGTTTTTTAGAGACCTCCATATAATTGCCATAAATATTTGGAACCCCAGTTCTGGGTGTAAATGATAAACCTGGAGCAGCAATCCCTTCTTTAGCCAATCTTTTAGCAAATTTAGGACTCATCCTTCTAACCATTGCCACATGATCTGGATGGTATGGATGCGCATAGACATCATGCTCAAATGTCGACCAATGTCCTGCATCTGCTATAGAAGACAGAAACGAGAACCAGAATCTGGCGTTGGGTTGACCCATAAACTCAGGGTCAAAATAATCTGGATCCTCCTCAAGTACTGAATAATAGGCCCTGAAACTATCTGGAGCCTGGTCAATTCCTCCAATACCTGGTAGATAAAATGATTGGCCCCTGCCACCTGCACGCCAATTTCTGTTACAAAAATCAGAGAAAAAGCCAGCTGTCATCGCTTTATGGCTATCAACCCATATCTGATAAGGTGGTATTTTATCTGCGATTATTCTCCCTCCATATTTTTTCGCGATCCGCCTAACAGCTTTTTCACAGTACTCAACTCGTCTTTTTGTTCCCTCAAGGCTCATAACTATGACGAATGGAGGGTGAGCTCTTAGCATTCTGTCTGTTGCCTCAGCTGTGTCTGTAGCATATGGCACATAGCTACCGCTACCGTAGAATACTAATCCTTTAGCTAAATCGTATCTCGCAATCTCTTGAAGGGCTGGAATTAGATCATCTATACTCCTGAAAGATATCCAAAAACATTTTAACTCTTCTTCTAATGGCCAGCATTTAACTGTCAAAGAAGTAACGACACCAAATGAGCCAAAACAATACACGGGAAGAGTGGAGAGATCTGGCCCTGGACCATGAGGCCAAATATTCTCTTTTCTAAGATCACTTCCTGAACCAATACGCAAAATTTCACCATTAGGTAAAACAAGCTCATAGCCCACTATATTTCTATAACCCCTTCCCCCAGTCCTAACTCCCTGTTTGTGAATTCCGAAAGAGACGTAATTGGATAGGATACTTAATGTAGATGGTCCTCCCATGCATGGAACCCACATTCCTCGTTTCTGAAGTTCTGTTGATAATCTAGCGAATGTAACACCCGGTTGAACAGTTGCGGTTAAATGCTCCTCATCAATCTCGATAATTCGATCCATCCTTGTGAGATCGATCAATATTCCTCCCATAGTTGGAACACAAATTCCTACAACATTTCCGCCTGTAGTCTGAACAGTAATGGGGAGCTTGTACCTCCTCGCTATAATTACTATTTTTTGAACTTCTTCAGTTGAAGAGGGCAAAACTACATAGAACGGGCTTCTGCTTGGGGTAAAAGATGGTGTACTTATGTCTTTTGAGTAAGCTATGCATATTTCCGGTTCGTTTGATACCCACTCTTCTCCCACTACATTGGCCAATTCTTCATATATAAGGTCCTTTTCTTGATGCATTTCTATCATATTTCTCAACCTCATCTATTTTACCGCTTTATTAAGTATCTCCATCACATCAAATACTTCTATCGTCGAGTTATCCTTAGTTCTAACTGCATCGCGAAGGTTTCTAACACAGAACGGACATGCAGTAGCAACTATTTCAGCACCAACATAATCAACTTCTCTGAGCCTTTCATTTGCTACCCAAAGTGCATAATCCGGGAATGCGGCTTTAACACCTCCACCAGCGCCACAACAATATGCATTTTTTCTGTTTCTCGGCATCTCAATTATTTCTAAACCCATATAGTTTAAAATCTCTCTTGGAGGTTCATAAACTCCGATAGATCTTCCAAGGTGGCAGGGATCGTGATATGTGACAACTTTACCTTTGAACTCTTCTAATTCTTTAAGCTTCTCATCTTTCAGTTGATCTACTAGAAATTCTGTTGCATGCATAAATTCAATATCAGATTTAATTCCATATCTATGAGCCTCTTTGAATGTTTTATAACATCCTGGACATGTGAAAATTATTTTCTTCACATTTAATCCTTCGAGAACCTCTAAGTTATGTTTCAAAGTATTATTTGCAAGATCCACCTGACCTGTCCTGTACAAAGGGGAGCCACAGCACCATTCTTCTCCACCTAGTATCCGAAAATCGATTCCCAGCTTTTGTAATATTTCAACAGTGTTTGAGGCAATTTGTTTCTCTCTATATGAGGATGTACAACCTATGAAATATGCAATTTCTGCATTTTTATTTTCGTTCAGTTTTTCTTTTAAAAATGAAATTCGCTCATTATGGGGTTCTTTGTACTGATTGTGATTCTTTTCGACGCTTTTAGCAAATTCTTTATGTTGAGGAAGTGGCCCAACTCCTAATTCCACAGCTCTTATACGCATTTCTTCATTGACTTTTAAAGGATACAGTTCTTTGACTACTTCACACCACTCTTCACAAGCTCCGCATGTAGTGCATGTATATATGATGTGCAATGCCCTCTCACTAAAATCAATTTTACCCTCAATCAGTCCTCTTGCAAGTTCGAGCCTTCCCGCGCCATAGTAACTGTCAAATTTCCACCTGTCACCAGGAGGGCAAATAGTTGCAAATTCGGCCTCTTCAATATCTGAAGGGAAAACACTCCTACAGTATCTGCATTTAGAGCACCTATAGATCATTTCAAGATAGTCTTCAAGTTTTTTCCTTTCACTTGGATATACAGGTGAAAAACAATAATTTACAGGCGTGGTATCACCTCCATTTTACCTCATAATGCTAATTTCCCAGGATTCATTATATTGTTAGGATCTATAGCCTCTTTGAACCTCTTTATTATAGCATGATAGTCCCCAGCCCTTTGATATACGATGTTTGCAATAGGTCCAAATGGTCTGCTGAAATATGCACCTTCGTCAATAAGCCTTTTTGCTGCATCGTAGTATAGTTCTCTTACTTTTCTACTCTCTTCTTCATTTTTTGGATCTCTATGGAAACTGAATTGATAGTAAACCCTGCCTATCTCAACAGGAAGCAACTGGCATCCAATTTCATTTTTTGGATACCCATATTTTTCTGCCAATGCAAATACGATCTCGTTATAATAGGGCAGTCTTTCCTGATATGCAAAGAAGGGTAATGTGTTTCTTGCACCTTTATATTGTGACCATTTTACCCATCCCTGTGGATATTCAATCTCTTTTAGTATCTTCTCACTTGATTTATCTACATCGGGTAACTCCTCGTATACATTTGCACCAAAATCTTTACAAATCTCGTATAAATCAGGTATCTGGGCTTCAATTGCCTCTTCAGTATCTGAAAGTACTATTATAAAGGTCCAGTTGGGTAATGATTTTTGATATTCTTCCAGATCTTCATAATCTTCTAAAAAAATTAATGCCAGATCCATATCATTCACTATTATCATTTCTTCAGCAACACGAATATTCCATTTAATTTTTCGAATCAGTTGAAATGAATCCTTAAGATCGTTAAAAGGGACAAAGAATACTTTACGATGTTCATCAGGATTACCCCAGAGTTTGACAAGACCACTAGCAACAACGCCTAATGTACCTTGAGCACCAAACCAAATTTTTGACGTTATTGTAGGGGCATTATATGGGATATATCCTTTCTTTACAATCGGATTCGCAGCCCCACCAGTACTTAAAAGTTCTCCTGTGGGGAGAACAAGGTCCATGTTTAGTAAAAATTCTGTTCCGTACTTTGGCCATGAATATAGAGGGACAAGTTCCAAATACGTTGCAAGAACAGAAGATTCTGACGGCAATTCTAAAGGTGTGCACACCCTATATCCGTACTCTCTGGCCTTTTTCTGGAGTTGTGAGAATGTTACTCCTGGCTCAATTTTTGCAAGCCTGTGGAATTCATCGATAAAGAAAATTTTATTCATTTTTGAAAGGTCCAGTATAATGCCGGATGTTGAAGGAATTGTAGCTCCCTGATTATTTAATCCTGAACTTCTTGGGGTAACCGGAATTTTATGGTGATTCGCCACTTTTATAATCTCTTGGATTTCTTCTACGGTTTTGGGATATACAACATATAGTGGCTTTGTAGGAGGAATAAAGCTGTTATCTATCGAATACATATCAAGAATACCTCCATCATCTGTTATATCATCCTTTCCTACTATATTCTCAATTCTATGTTTTATTAAATCTTGGTCATCCACATCAATCCCTCCTTTCCAGATTCTCGACTATCTCTTTTGCCTCCTTATCTACATCTACGATCTCTTGCAGACATACAAGTGTTTCAAAAATGGTAATCCAATCTGAATGCGGTAGATTGTTTGTGCAATAAACCTTGCATCTATCATCTGCTAAAACCCAAAAAAGACGATCATTTGTTAAAGCAAGGTCTCGAAATAGGTCTACTGGAATCTCAATCTTTATGCAAGGATTATTTCCCGCCCCATCTCTTATGTTAAATTTTTTTCCTCTCAGACTTAAAGTATAATGGAGAAACCTAGAATTAGACAACAATACCTTAAGTTCGATCAAGTCCTTTCCATCTATAATACTTTTACCAGGGTGGGGATAACATGCTTCACCCATGGCTTTAGGCCAAGTTTTATATTTATCTCTTAATTTTTGAGCCCTCTTTGCATGTCCTCCTGGAAGACCAGAAAAGGTTTTAAAACCAGCCAACCTACGTTTTAGTTCTCCATCGCGGTTTAGATAATCTTCCCATTTTTTCATTAATGATCCGACCATTGGTAATATATGGGCTGGTGTTAGTTAATAAATTTTTCTATTCTTTCTTACATATTGGATATTTACCCTATATTCTATATAGAATTTAATAAATTATATAACTTGTAATGGATTTGAAATGCATGATTTTTTATGACATCCCATACCATTGATTTTGCACAAAGACTGTATTGTACATCTCCTAAAGGCAGGTCAACCAGTCCAATAAAGTTTAATTCATATGTTTCTTATGGGTGAAAATTATTCGAAAGCCTGTCTTTAATCAACTTTCTTGGTTATTTAAGTATATATATTTTCTTAGAAATTTTATATTTCCTTATAAACTAAAAAGGAACGAAAATTTTAAATACTAAACGATTGATAATTATCCCGCTAAATACTGATGGACTTCCAGTGGTGATATAAAATGGGTGAAGAAAGGGAGATTATAGCTGTTAATGTCGAGTTGGGATGCGATGAGAGGTGTGAAGATTGTGAACGTTTTTTCGAATGTGAATCAGAGAAAAAGTGGGAAATTTACCATAGAAGGAGAATGGCTTTAGCCAGAGAGAGACTTAAAAACATAAGATGGAAAATCGCTGTGGCAAGTGGAAAAGGTGGCGTTGGTAAAAGCACTGTTACAGCTAATTTGGCAATAGGGTTTGCCTTAAAAGGGTATAAGGTTGGAGTTCTGGATCATGACTTCGATGGTGCCTCTATACCAACCCTCCTTGGTACAAGAGGAAAAAGGTTGACATTAGGAGAAAACGGTATAAACCCTGTAAAAGGATTAAAAGATATTGCAATTGTTTCAACTGGTTTATTACCTCAGGGTGAGGAAGTTTTGACTTGGTTCCATGATATGAGGAGAAATGCTACTGAAGAGTTCCTCGCTGATGTGAACTGGGGTAAGTTAGATATCTTATTGATAGATCTCCCCCCAGGCACGAGTTCTGATGCCGTAAATCTCCTTCAGTACATACCTGACTTGGATACTGTTGTTGTGGTAACAGTACCTTCGGAGCTTTCACAAAATGTGGCAAGAAAAAGCATCTTGTTGGCCCGGAAAGCTGGTGCTCATGTTGCAGGAATAGTCGAAAATATGAGTGGTGCGATATGCCCTCACTGTAAGAACGTTGTTGATTTCTTACAAAAGGGTGGGGGTGAGAAAATTGCAAGAGAACTGGGAGTGCCATTATTGGAAAGAATACCCATGGAGGTGGAAGTTAGCAAGGCGTCTGACGAGGGTATCCCTGTTGTATTTAAGTATCCTGAATCTGAAGCGGCAAAAAGATACATGGATTTAGTGGAGAAATTGGAAGAAATATTGAAAAAAGGTGCTGCTTGAATGTGTGATTTATTTATGCAAAGTTAATCAAAGGAGGGGGAAGATTGGGAATAAACGTAAACTTGTATAATTTTAAAGGGGTCAGGGACGGTTATGAGATTTCTGAAAAATATATCCAGGCTCAGAAAGAAGAGATTGAGAAGGGCAATCCAGTTATTGTAGAGGTGAGAGATCTTTCAACAATAGAAAGAAAAATTATGAGAGCAATTATAAAGCCCGAAAAGGAGGAAGGTTTTGAAAATCTATGGATAAGAACTTCAGATGAATTAATTCTCCAAGAACCCTGGTATATAAAACCAATTGAAGAAGTAGATGATAGAGAACTTGATAAAATTATGGATAAATTACAGGTTTCAAAAGATACACCACAAATTTGGGGTAGTCCGGAAGGCAAGACTTAGTTCTTAAAAGGGGGTGGTGAAATGGATTTGAGAGAATATCTAAAAAAAGCCAAAGAAGAGGGTTTTATTCAGGAAGTGGAGTCAGAAGTAGATTGGAGGCTTGAAGCTGCAGCTGTGAGCTCTCTTGCAAACAGAATGGGTCTTCCAAGACCTTGGTTTAAAAAGGTTAGAGGTTATCCAGAAGGGTATAGTCTAATTTTTGATCCTCTTTCAGGAAAATGGGAAAGGCCATGGGCACCGCATGCATTGCTTTTAGGCTTCGATCCCAATATACCTTATAAAGAATTTTTTGAAAATGTTGCTCAGCAGATCTTTCTTGGAGGTCCTGTAAAGCCTATTAGCATATCTTCAGGTCCATGTAAAGAAATTGTAGACGCTGGGGATGATGCTAATGTCCTCAAATTTCCATTTCCACTACTCACAGATTTTGATGGAGGCAGATACACAAATTACAATGTAATTATAGCAAAAGATCCAGACAGTCCATGGGTAAACTGGTCAACATATAGAGCAATGATTCACTCTAGGAAAAGCATTGGTATGATGTTCAATCCAGGTCAGCAGACAGCTGATCTTTATTACTATAAATACGAGCCGAGAGAAATAGATATGCCTATCTGCATTTCTCTTGGTTCAGATCCACTGCATTTTCTTGCATCATGTACGCCATTCCCGGCTGCCATCAGCGAGGCTGAAATAGTTGGTGGTATAAGAAAAGACCCTGTGAAGCTTGTCCCGAGCGAGACGTCTGATCTTACAGTTCCGGCAGATAGTGAGATTGTTATAGAAGGTGTGATAAGGCCAAGAGAGAGAGCAGACGAAGGTCCTGCAGGAGAATTTTTTGGATTTATAATGGGTCCAAGGAGCTTAATGCCAGTTATGAGAGTAACTGCTGTAACACACAGAGAGAATCCTATTCTACCCGTTACAAACTGCGCCATGCATCTTTCTGATTGCCCCTCATCAACGAATTTTATGTTAATACCTCTATTTGGCTTTTACAAATATGCAATGGGTATGCCTGTAGAATCTATTCGAGTGCCACATCCTCTGTTTTCATGTGCATCTAAAATAGCAGCTACAAATGCCACATCTAAAGAAGATGTAACTTGGCTTGCTCATAATCTCTGGATGACCATGTTAACTGCTATGTCTTTCCAGCTAGTTGGTATCGTTGATGGAGATTTGGATCTAACAGATGAAGAGCTGGTTCTGGAGGAACTCATGAGAAAAGCAAGTGTTGCCGAAGACTGGCATGATGTTGGAAGGGCAGAGGGTGTGAGATCATGGTATAGTGTGTTTCAGACTCCTCAGGAGAAAAGAGAGGGAAAACCCACCGCAAAAGTATGGATAGACGGAACTACCAAAGAATGGGATGAAAATAAAATGGGCCCAAAAAGATGTACGTATGAGTTGCTTGTGCCAGATGAGATAAGAAAACGCATTGATAAAGAGTGGGGTGGTTAAACATGCTGGAAGTATATCACGAGGATATTACCGCCAATATGGAAAAAATAAAAAGAGGGGATTCGGTCATTATACCCGTTAGAGATGATGATATGGTTTGGAAAAAGGCAGAAATGATAATCAGCCAAGAGAAGAGTCCCGAATCTGAGGAAATCAGATGCATACGAAGTGCTGACGGTAGTAAAGTACCGGGTGTATGGTATGCTAAGATATTAAAAGTTATAGAGGAACCTCCAGATTCTGCTGGAGAGAGTGAAAAATACTTTTGAGAGGTGATGCTATGGTTAAAGACCTGAGGGAGTTCATTTCGAAACTGGAAGAGGAAGATCAGCTAAAATCTGTGGATAGTGAAGTCAGCCCAGATCTTGAAGCTTCTGCTCACGTCATTAAATCTTTGGAAAATAGAGGTCCAGCTTTGATGTTTGAAAACATTCGAGGATTCAAGGATGGATACAGGCTTGCAAGTGGGTTGTACTCCGGTCCTGGACTTCTCTATCTTGATTATAGCAATCCTAAAAATAGACCTTGGACAAGGACCGCAATAGCTTTAGGAATGGATACACCAATTTTTTATGAAGAATTTATTGATGAGCTGAATAACAGATATTTCAATCCTACTATAAAACCAATACAAATAAGCGAAGGCCCTTGTAAAGAAAAAGTCAAGCAGAAAAGAGAAGCTAAGTTGTCAGAATTCCCCATACCTAAGCCTACGAAATGGGATGGTGGCAATTATATCAACGCTGGATGTGTTATAACTAAAGATCCTGAGAGCGGAAAGGTACATATTGGTAAATATAATTGCATGGTAAAAGGAGATAGAGATTTGGTGATAAACGCTCCTCCGGGAAGTGAATTGGCCAATCTACTTTCAAAACACAATACCCTTCCAATAAACATAAGCATAGGTGGGCCTCCATCTCTCCTGCCATCTCTTTATACAACCATTCCTCCAATTCCTGGTATAAGTGAGCTGGAGTACGCATCTTCAATTGCAAAAGAGCCTATTTCTCTTAACAAGGGAGAGATAAACGAAGAACTCATTGTTCCAGCTACTTCAGAAGTTGTTATTGAAGGAGAAGTTAACAACAATAAAAGAACAGAAGAAGGGCCCTATCTTAATTTCTATCAATACATTCCAAGTGGAAGACACCCAACAGTTTCGGTTAGGGCAATAACCCATAGAGAAGATCCGATAATACCATTCTTTGTGGAATCAGCCAGACAC
>WAJW01000037.1 GCA_015523685.1 Archaeoglobaceae archaeon | reverse complement strand
CTGTATAACCCTATTTTTTCATCTATTATTCCCGGTCTTTCCAGTTCTTCGTCCACAAAAACCGAAGACATCCAGTACTCTATTTTTCTGCTGGATGAATCCATGAGGCACTGACCGTAATCGAAGCCGATCCATTTCATCCAGCCACCCCGTTCATTCTGGTGTCCAGTCAAATCCAAATTCATCCCATCTCTCCTTCAGTTTCTCAATGGTCTCTCTATCCAGATCAACAACCCGGGGTTTTTCGTCCCACTCATAGGGTGTTGTGGCATCAATCAATATCCTTGAAACAATAAGCCTTCGATCATACCAGTCATGATAGATCGGAAGGGATGGGTCCAGAGGTGTAGATCTGCCCTTCTTGATTATCTCCGTGTCTTCAATCGGATTGTACCTCATTGCCATTGCCCACCAGACCCTTGGAAGGTCGTCAGCCCGTATGTCGTCGTCCACAACGATGACGCCCTTCAACCCGTAGTTGCCCACCACCGTCGCAAATGCAGCGATACCCGCATGCCTTCCATGTCCGGGATACCTCTGCTTAACAGATATTATCCCCCAGAATCTCCCTCCGCTTTCGGGTAAAAGATACACGGACTCTATTCCGGGAACACCGAGCCTCTCAAGCTGAGCCCATAGCTCTGCAGTTCTGTTAATTGACTGGATCATGTGGGTGTCGGTGACGGGTCTTCCCACTGTTGTTGCCCAGAATATAGGGTTGTCCCTGAACATCACCCTTTCCACTCTTAACCACGGTTTTGGAAACTCATCCTTGGCCTTGCCGGAATAGTATCCTGTGTACTCTCCAAAGGGTCCTTCCGATCTCCACTCCGAGGGGTCAACAGGTATAAATCCCTCAACAACTATCTCCGCACGGGAGTCTATGGGCAATCCGGTCAGATCGCTCTCTATAACCTCCACGGGTCTTCCCTGCAATGCACCTATGATCTCATACTCACTTGTACCGAACTCCACCAGGGTGCTACCCGTGAGAAAACCAAGTGGAGTACCACCTATAACAGCGGCAACGGGCATCTCCTTCTCTCCGAGCTCACGGTATTTCTGCATTATAACATCGGCATCCTTTCCCTTCAGAATCTGAACCCCGAGACTCTTATCATCGAGAATCTGCATTCTATAGGTTCCCAGGTTTACCCATCCCTCTTCCGGGTCTCTTGCCACCATATAATGCGCCGTTCCGAAATATCTGTCTCCATCATGAGGATAGAATTTGGGCACGGGAAAATCAAGAAGATTGATTCTCTCTCCCTCCACAACATTCTCCATAACCGGTCCATCATTCACTTTTCTGGGTTTTATCAGCTTACCCTTCGTTATTCTCTCCATCCACTTACGGGACACTTCCACAGGACCTGAACGTCTATCCATCCCGAGTGCGATGGCCACCCTTTTCGGAGTTGTGTAGGCCGAAGTGAACACGGGAGTTGCATATCCCTTCACATTTTCAAAAAGGAGAGCGGGGCCCTGCCTCTCCTCATTCAATTTAGAAATGTGGGACAGCTCAAGATTCCAGTCCACCTCGCTTTTTATTCTCTTCAATTCGTTTTCCTCTTCAAGAAATTCGATAAACTCTCTCAGATCCACCGGCACCTTGAATTCAGGATGATCATGTGTTACCTCAATAACCTCTCCACATTTCGGACATTTTTCAACGGGCTCTTTCAAATCTTCTTCTTCCCATCTGAATCCACAGACAGAACACACATTCACGGTTTCACCCCCATCTCAGAACAATACTGGAAGGATGATTGTAGATAAGAATTTGTCAAATCCCGCCATTTAATTTAAACTGCAGAGCGATGTCAAAAAGGATTAAGTAATATTTTTGAATTATCCGTGATCAATGCACCAAAAAAACAGGATGATAAAGATTCTTGAAGATCTTGGCCTTACAACTGCGGAAGCGAATATATACTTCATACTCCTCAGAAAATCCGGAGCGTCAGTGAATGAAGTAGCAAAAGAGGCGGGATTAACGAGACAGCGCATATATAATATCCTTGAGAGTTTAAGTGAGAAGGGGATCGTATATGTATCTTCCCAGAGGCCAAGAAAATATTTTGCCATTTCTCCAGAGACTGCTACATCAGTTCTTATAAGGGACGTTGAGAGAAAGCTGTATAATCTCATAAGGATTCGGGAGGAGTTTGTTAACATTGTAAGATCCATGGGCGTTGAGAGAACTGTTCCGTTTACAATTTCCCATGAGGTTTCGGGAAGAAGGGCCCTGATTGGCGTTGTTAAGGAATTCATAAGAAAAACACAGCGGGAACTCGTAATCGGTGCAACAAGAAATGAGGCAATACGTCTAATTTACGAGTACAAACCTGAAATACTCGAAATTGTTGATAGAGGGGTCAGGATTATCCTGCTTACCTCTCTGGAACAATTACCCCAGGACGCAAGAGAGTTTCTCGAGAAAATTGCCACATGCTCGGATTTCAACACATCAGCAAGGATTTATGTCCGTGATTGTGAAGAAACAATACTGATGCCCTCTGAAGGAAGTCTGAAAGAGAGAAGATGGTATGATGAGGGGATAATACTCAAAAACCGGGATATTTCCAGAGCCATACACGATATGCTACTTCGAACTCTCGCAGGAATTCAAGAGTGATGTGGTTAATTTTTCAATGTTAAATGTTGACAAAACATTAAATATTTCATAATTAATAATTCGCCACCAGAGGTGGTACCATGAACGGTAAATTTCCCAGACCTCTTGAAATTGAGATTCCTGAAAATCTAAAAGACTGGGAAGAGATGTATCCTCCCCATTACATTTTCAGCAAGGACAGAGAAAGCTGGGAGAACAGGCAGTTCTGGTTTCTTGACAAGATACACGCTCCAGATCCAATGTATCCTTTTGATCTGATATTTCATGAGGCATGGCAGATAGCCCTCTCCCAGTATACCACACGCGTCTTCTGTATCCCTCCTGCCCAGGGAGTGGCCCAGAGAATAGCGGGATGCTATTTCTATATATGTGCCATTGAACCTCCTTCCGAAGAGACCATAGCGAGAAAGGCGGAACTGTTTCAGAAAAGAGCTTTTCACGTATTTCAAAACTACAAGAGGGAGAACTATTATGAGAAATGGGAAAAGAACTTCCGTGCACTTGGAGAAGAGATAAAAAACATCGAAGTTCCCGACCTTCCTACCTTCGAACCTGAAGAGAGAGTCCTGCCAGTTCCCAGGGGGTACTACAGCTCATATGACCTCATGGAGGCATATAACAGGATAATAGACGGGATATTCAAGGCATGGCAGTATCATTTTCAGTATCTCAACCTCTCGTATCTTGCCTACCTGACCTTCGCAGATACCGTCAGAAAGCTCTTTCCCAGCATAAGCGAGTCAGTTATAGGCAAGATGGTTGCAGGAGCATATGTTGTGATGTTCAGGCCTGAAGAAGAGCTCGCAAAACTTGCGAGACTTGCCATCTCACTTGGAGGAAACGTCAGGGACATCCTGACATCAGACAGAACGCCCGAAGAAAAACTCGAGGAACTCAGCAACTTTCCTGAGGGGCGTGAGTGGATTCACGCCTTCGAGGAGGCCAGAGACCCATGGTTCTACGTATCAGTTGGAAGCGGATGGTTTCACTATGAGGGAAGCTGGATAAATACCCTGGAGGTACCTTTCAGTTATATAAAGAACTACATTGAGAGAATCGAGAAAGGAGAGAGAGTGGAGAGAGATCTCGAGACGATAGACAGTGAGAGGGAAAAACTGGTAAGAGAATATATGGATCTGATCAAAAATGAGGAGGACAGGAAGACATTTGAAGATTCGTATAATATATGCAGAGACATCTACGATTATGCTGAGAACCATCTTTTCTGGGTAGAACACTGGTTCCATACAATAGTATTTGAGAAGATGAGGGAATTTGGCAGGCTGTTCACGAGATACGGTATGCTTGAGAATGAGGACGATATATTCCTTTTCAACAGATTTGAGATACCCATGATCATAGAAGATCTTGTTACATCATGGGCCCTTGGAGAAAATATCCCGGCACGATCGGAATACTGGAAACGTAAAGCGGAAAAAAGAAAGGACATTCTTGAAAAAGCAAGAGCATGGAATCCACCACCAGCACTTGGAACAGTTCCAGAAGAAATCGCTGAGCCATTCACAGTTATGCTTTGGGGCATTACCTCTGAAAAGGTTTCTGAATGGATTAAAGGAGTGACATATACCGCGGAAGACGTGACAGAAATCAAGGGATTTGCTGCATCAGGAGGAGTTGTGGAAGGTAGAGCAAGAGTTATAAGATTTCTTGATGAGATCACTGAACTTGAGGAAGGAGAAATCCTCGTCTGCCCGAACACCAATCCGAGCTGGGCACCTGTCTTTACAAGGATCAAGGCTGCTGTTACAGACATAGGTGGACTGACAAGCCATGCAGCGATAGTTTCAAGAGAATACGGTCTGCCTTCAGTTACCGGGACTGGGATAGCAACACAGGTGATAAAGACAGGGGATATAATAAGGGTGGATGGAGACCAGGGGACCGTTGTAATTCTGGAGAGGTCCGGATAGAACACAACTATCCTATTTTATTTTAAATTTTCAATGTTGACAAACTCTTAAATATTCACAAATGATTAATCATAAAGTTGAACTCAGAAATAAAATCAGGTGGAATCATGGGAGATTTTGTTTTGTCATTCGAAGAAGCAGATAAAAGAAAGCTGAACCTCGTCGGTGGCAAGGTTTCTGGACTTGGAGAACTCCTTAAAGCTGGATTTCCAGTTCCACCGGGATTTGCTGTAACATCGGTTGCTTACAGAGAGTTCATCAGGTACAATTCCCTGACTGAAAAAATAGACGAACTGCTCTCCCCGATAATAGAGTCTCCGGATAACTACACTCTCCTTGAAGAGGTGAGTTCCAGAATAAGGAATCTCATTGAAAAATCTGAAATTCCGGAGGTTATTAAGGACGAGGTTCTTTCTGCCTATTTCCGTCTCGGGGAGATCTCAGGAATTTCAGATCCGGGGGTTGCGGTTAGATCAAGTGCAACTGCGGAGGATATGGATGATGCAAGTTTTGCAGGACAGCATGATACCTACTTAAACGTTAGAGGCGGAGAGGAGGTCATAGATAAGGTGAGAAGATGCTGGGCCAGTCTTTTCACCCCAAGAGTGATCCTCTACAGGATAAGACATGGGATCGATCACAGCGAAGCCCAAATGGGTGTTGCTGTACAGAAGATGGTTAAGTCAGAGAAATCCGGAGTTATGTTCACCATTCATCCAACATCCGGAAGGAGGGATGTGGTTGTGGTCGAGGCAGTCTGGGGACTTGGGGAGGGTCTTGTCAGCGGTATATGCACTCCCGACAGCCATGTCATTAACAAGATCACTCATGATGTGGAGGAGAGAAGGATCTCATCCAAGGAGATAATGGTGGTGTACGATGAAGAAAAAATGGACAATGTCACAGTTGAAGTCCCTGAGAACATGAAAGCCATTCCCTGTCTTTCAGATGAGGAGCTTTCTGAACTTGTCAGAATTGCCAGAGAGATCGAAAAATACTATGGTACTCCTCAGGATATTGAATGGGCAATAGATGGAACTCTAAAGTTCCCCCACAATGTATTCATTCTCCAGAGCAGACCTGAAACGGTATGGAGCAAAAAGGACAGAGGTCCGGTTATTGGAAGAAAAAGCGGTTATGATCTGATAATGGACATGGCGTTAAAGACCTTCAAAATCCCGAAACGTTGATTTCAATTAACTATTACCGTTCCCACATGCTCTCCCTTCATGGCCCTGACCAGATTCCCGGGATCTGATGAGATTATCTCAACATGATCAGAATATTCCGCAATCTCCATGGCAATCTCAACCTTTTTGAGCATGCCACCGGTAACATCGAATCCATGAGATCCTGAAAGCCCGGCCTTCAACCTGTCGAACACCTTTCTGTCAATAAGATCTATCTTTTTAGACTGTGGAAATTTTCCAGGATCTGATTCATGAACCGCATATCTCGATACAAGTAAAACCTTTGAGGGTTTGAGCTCCTTTGCCATGAACCTGAATATTTCTTCAGTTGAGACTATGGTGAACTTCTTCTCGAGATCAACGATCACATCTCCGAAGGTAACCGGGATTATGTCCAGATCAAGAAGCCGTTTTACAGGCTCAAGATTCCAGTTGATTATTTTTCCATTTTCAGATACGGCTCCGGAGGACACTCTCAACATGAAGGCATTCTCATCCAGCTCCAGAAACTGATCTGTAACAATCATGTTCAATTTCGCAGCATCCCTTCCAACAACACAGAACCCGTACGGGCTTTTCCCACCGGTATATCCTTCTTTTGTTCTGTATTTTTTTGCAGAGGTATGGGGAAAAGACCCCCCTCCATGACCCACAACAACTCTGAACCCAGATTTCCTCCTTCCCTCCTTCACCTCCTCACACAGACGCCTGAGTGTGGACCGGTCTACAGTGTAGGGTCTTGTTTTATCCGTGATCACGCTTCCTCCAAATTTGATAAATATCAGATCATTCATGAATCACACCCATAAGTCATGGATAATAATTTCCTCCTTCAGCCAGTGGTTGTTCCATGCATGATTTAATAATCTTTTCCAAATCGGTAAAAATCATGTCCTAAAGCGTATCAATTTTTCCTGTCGATATCCACATATATGGATGGGGCAATATTTATGAGTATTCCGCACATATTGCATGTTATGGATGCTCCACTGAACCCTTACAGGGAAAGGATCGAAAAAGCGCAGGTGCTGATGGGAGAGCATGATATCGATATACTCCTCATACTTACCCTCGAAAACTACAGATATTTTACAGGAGATGTGAGGAAACAGCCAAGAATGCTGATACCCGCCGAAGGTGATCCGGTGATCATTGTTTTTGAAGGTGAAAGAGAGGAGGCGGAGGAAATAACCGGAATAAAAGCAATGACCTACAGAGCCTTACACGAGATGATGGGCGGGATAATCAGATTTTTCAACAGC
>WAJW01000036.1 GCA_015523685.1 Archaeoglobaceae archaeon | reverse complement strand
TACGCATTGATAAATACATTTTTACATTTTTACGCAAATTTCTGTAATTAATTTTTTATTTATGCGTATACATATTGGAAGGGGATACCATGATCGAGATTCGAATTCACGGGAGAGGTGGACAGGGAGCGGTTCTTGCATCAAAGGTTCTGGTTGCTTCAGCGGTTTATGAGGGAAGAGAAGCGTGTGCCATACCGGATTTCACCTTTGAACGGAGAGGTGCCCCGGTGAAGGCTTTTGTGAAGATCGACGATGAGTACATATGGGAGAAAACCCAGGTATACAATCCCGATCTGCTTATAGTTCTCGATCCGAGTATAAAAACAGCGGTCGATTTCTACGAAGGGATTTCAGATGATTGCACTCTCGTGATAAATTCTCCATCTGTACCACCGGTCGTGCCGGAGAAGGTCTCGCTGGTAGGATATCTCGATGCGAATAAAATTACGATTCCCATGTTCGGAACTCCGGTAACGAACACATGCATGCTGGGTGCCTTTGCAAAGACAACTGGTCTGGTATCTCTGGATTCGATTAAGCAGGGCATTTCCGACGTCATGGGTGAGATGGGCGAACACATGCTTGAGATGAATATTAAGGCTGCCGAAGCCGGATATGAGAATGTCAGAATTTCAGAGGGGTGATTTATCCTATGAAAATTGAGTGGATAGCTCCAATTGGGAAGGACAGATACATAATAAAAACGGGGGAATGGAGATATCAGAAACCGGAGAGGAACCAGGAGAAGTGCAAGAAGTGCGGTACATGCCTGATATACTGCCCCACCGGTTCAGTTTATATCGAAGATGATGAGTACAGGACTGATTATGAATTCTGCAAGGGCTGTGGAATATGTGCAAGTGAGTGCAGAGCAGATGCGATAATCATGGTGGAGGAGGTCAGAGAATGATCAAAATCGTCGATGGGAATCAGGCAGCAGCTTACGGTGCAAAACTATCAAGGCCAGAGGTTATCGCAGCATATCCGATCACGCCACAGACCCCTCTCGTTGAGTATATAGCCTCGATGGTTGCGAGGGGAGAACTCGATGCAGAGATGGTTGAGGTGGAATCAGAGCATTCAGCTCTGAGTGTCCTGCACGGCGCGTCCCTTTCAGGAGCGAGAACGTTCACCGCAACATCGAGTCAGGGTCTGTCCCTGATGTATGAGCCATACTTCAGAACGTCAACTCTCCGTCTTCCCGTAGTGATGTGCATAGTCACAAGAGAGATGATATCCCCCCAATCTGTCTGGGGCGGACAGCAGGATGCTGTTACTGTAAGAGATGCTGGATGGATTCAGCTTTTTGTGGAAAACAATCAGGAGGTGCTGGATACGGTCATTCAGGCCTACAGGCTTGCTGAAGATCGCAGAGTTCTTCTTCCAGTTAATGTCTGTCTTGACGGGTTCTACCTGTCCCATATGGCTGAAAAGGTGGTGATTCCTGACCAGAATGAGGTTGACGATTTTCTTCCGCCTCTTGTGATGGATCACATAAAGCTCGATCCCGAAAACCCCATGTCCGTTGATCCTCTCACTCCCGGGCCTCTTCTGACCCATTACAGAAATAAGCATGTGGAAGGTCTTGAAAACGCCAAAGATGTAATTGAAGAGGTGGACAGGGAATTTGAGGAGAGATTCGGAAGGTCCTACCATGGTAAGATTGAACCCTTCATGATGGATGATGCTGAGATCGCAGTTGTAACTATGGGGAGTATGAGCGGAACAGTAAGGGTGATCGTGAGAGAGGCGAGGGAGAGGGGAGTGAGGATAGGCATGCTCAAGCTCAGGATGTTCAGGCCATTTCCGAAAGAGGAGTTCAGAGAGCTCCTGAAGGATATCGATGTGATCGGGGTTATAGACAGGAACGTCTCCTTTGGATTTTCATCGGGAACCGTATATTATGAACTGAAATCCGCTCTGTTTGGATATCACAACCCCCTCATGGTCAGCTTCATTGCTGGTCTGGGTGGGAGCGATATTTCAAAGATGCATGTCAGGAAGGTTGTTGAAATCCTTGAAAAAGTGCATAAAACGGGAAAGGTTGAGAAAGAAGTGGTTTGGATGGATCTGGAGGAAAAATTATGGGAGAAACAATTGAAAAGTTAAAGTGGCTTCTCACAGATAAATATTCAAATAAAAGGGTTGAGGAGGAGATCAGGGATAAGGAGGACCTTCTATCTTCCGGAATATCCACCTGCCTTGGATGTGGTTCTGAAATAGGTCTCAGGATCGCATTAAAGGTTCTTGGCAGGAACACAATTCTGGCGATTCCTCCAGGCTGTATGGGAGGGGTTGGAGTTGTGGGATATGGAACGACAACCGGAACGGAAGTTCCTGTTTTCTTCCCATTGCTTGACAACATCGCCTCAATGCTTTCTGGAATAAAGAGGTATTACAGGAGGCTGGGCAGAAAAGTGCATGTCCTGGCATATGCAGGAGATGGAGGAACAGCTGACGTGGGATTCCAGTGTCTTTCAGGAGCGGCGGAGAGGGATGAGAATATTATATACATATGCTATGATAACGAGGGCTACATGAACACCGGAATACAGAGAAGCGGAACAACCCCGTACAAGGCATGGACAACAACAACTCCGGTTGGAGAGGCAAGAAGGGGAAAGCCACAGGTCAACAAGAACATGCCACTCATAATGGCAATGCATGAGATTCCCTACACCGCAACCGCAAGCATTGCATACATAGAAGATTATGTTTCAAAGCTTAAAAAGGCAGCAGAAGTTGAGGATGGTCTGGCATACATCCATCTCTTCTCTCCATGTCCCACGGGATGGAGATTCTCCACCGATAAAACAATTGAGGTTGCGAGGCTCGCGGTGGAGACCAACTTTTTCCCGCTGTGGGAGGCGAGATACGGGGAGATAAGGTTCACAAAGAAGATATGGTTCAAAAAACCCGTTAAGGAATATCTTAAAGCTGTTGGCAAGTATTCACATCTCACGGATGAGGAGATAAATGAAATTCAGAAGCTGGTTGATGACAGGTACAGAATGCTGAAATCCCTTGCAAGGTGATGAATATGGATCTTGTGATAAAAAACGGCAGGGTTGTGATACCCGGTGTGGGTGTTGTTGAGGCTGAAATCGGAGTGGAAAATGGTAAGATTGCAGAGATTTCAAAGAGGAATCTGGAAGGGGAAGAAGAGATTGATGCAAAGGGAAATCACGTGGTTCCCGGGGTAATCGATCCCCACATACATCTCGGTATCTTTGAGGCCTTTGAAAAGGAATGTGAATACGAGACCAGGTCGGCCATCTCAGGTGGAGTGACTACCGTTGGGTGCTTCTTCGGGGGAGGCGAATCTTACTTTGATGTTTTTCCCGATGCAGTGAAGACCGCGGAAGATAATGTTTATACGGACATATTCTTCCATCTTGTCATAGGGAACGATGTTCAACTGGAGGAAATGGAGAGATATGCCGGGGAGCTCGGTGTAACCTCTTTCAAGTTTTACATGGCAGGAATTCCGGGAATTATAGAGCCCGTTTCGGATGGATTCCTTCTAAAGGCTTTCAGAAAAATCGCTGAAATGGGCTACCCCGCAATTGCATGTGTCCATGCAGAAAATGCATCTCTTGTGGATCTCGCAACAGAGGAACTGAGAGCAAAAATGGATGATGGAACTCTTGAAGACTGGGAAAAGACACATCCGGGTTATGTTGAGGAAGAGGCAATAACTCGAGTTACATATCTGGTGGGACTGGCAAATGCCAGGCTTTACGTGGTGCATCTCTCCTCCATGGATGGGCTTAATGCGGTAATTGATGCAAAGCAGTGGAATGAGAACTTCTATGTGGAAACAACCTCGCCATATCTATCTCTGACGAAGAATGATGACTTCGGTCTTCTCGGTTTGATGGTTCCACCCTTCAGAAGCAAAGAGGATGTGGATGCCCTGTGGGAAGGGGTTGAGGACGGATGGATAGATTCGTTTGGCACTGACAATGTTTCCATGACCAGGGCTGTGAAATCTGCTGAGAAGGGCATGTGGAACACAATGCCGGGTTATCCGTTTCTTGCCACCCATCTACCTGTAATTCTTCATGAAGGCCTTCACAAGCGTGGAATTGCCCTTGAGACGTTGATGGAGAAAGCATCAAAGAACCCAGCAAAGATATTCGGTCTGTATCCTCGAAAGGGCACGATTGCTGTGGGATCGGATGCAGATCTGGTCGTGGTGGATGTAAAGAGGGAAAGGAAGGTGAATCACGAGGAACTCCACTCCTACTCTGATTTTTCGCTTCTGGACGGAAGGACTCTGAAGGGATGGCCTGTTCTGACGGTGAGGCGGGGAGAAGTTGTTATGCAGGATAATGAAATACTCGCCAGAAAAGGAACGGGAATGTATCTGAAGCGGAACCTTAAATGATATCACTTTTTTATTTTTTAATTGATTAAGAGAAATTTTAAGTATTTTCAGATGATTCAGTTATTGAATGAACCGTATTGCAATCATCCTCCTCTGTCTTCTCATTCTTCTTCCCGTGGCAGGTGGAGCCCGGGTTTACGGGGTGGTGTATTCATGGGAAACTCTCGAACCCCTCCCGAGAGCCATTGTTACCGTTAACTCCACACCCGTACAGAGAATGGTTACAGGTGATGGCCATTATTCCTTCAACCTCACTCCCGGGTCTTATCTTATTGAGGGTTTTTACTACAGAAAGGGTGAGCTTCAGCTGTACGACAGGGAGGTCATAGTTATAAAGGATAATGGGGATTATGTTGTTGATCTGATTCTGTTTCCTCCTCTTCCTGATTTACCTGAAGAACCAAATCTTGAATTCAGTGTTGGAAAACAGACCTCTCATGTGTATCTTTACATTACCGGAGCTGCCGGAATTATCCTTGTGGGAACTGCAGTTTTGCTGAGACTGAGAATGAGGGGCAGGGGTGATGAAGAATTGCCTGAAGATCTAAAAGAGGTTGTTTCGATGATAAGGGGTGAGGGAGGTAGAATAACTCAGAAGGAGTTAAGAAAAAGACTGGGTGTTTCTGAGGCCAAAGCAAGTCTGATTGTCGCTGATCTGGAGAGGAGAGGAATTGTGGAGAAGGTGAAGAGAGGAAGGGGGAACATAATCTTTCTCAGAGAGAAGAGGTGATGATCTGAAATCAGAGATTGAATGGAAATTTATGAAAGAGAAATCCCTGATAAAGCTTTTTTTTGTCCTGATTGCGGGAGGAATATCGGGTGTTATTTATTTCCATGATACAGCCTTAAGGATTTTTTCCGATCTGATGGCAGTTTCTGGAATTGCACTCGTTATCAGGAGATTGAGGCGTTTTTCACGGTAAAGTAAATATAAGATTATGGTGCATTATATGGTGGGATCAGGTATGAGGAAAAGAGGCGAGATTCCATCCAAATGCAGGGATTGCATGCTCTGCTATCCGAAACCACCCAGAAAAAAGTGATACTTATATTACAAAAAATAGGGAGTAAGTGCGTTTACATACAGCTTCTCTTACACTTGCACGCACCATATACTTCCTTTCGTGAGATTTTCTCTACTTTCACTCTATCACCCATCTCTTAACATCACTTTTTATTATATATGATTTACTGATTTTTAATTTCAATGCTCTTCTGTTCATATTATTTTAATATACAGGTGAAAATCATGTTACTTATAGAACATGAAATAATACATTTTGTGAATTTTTCCGGTCTTGGTGTGAACAATGCCATCAAGATATGGTGCTTGAGAAGGAGCGGATCATGGAATAGCATCCTCTTACCATTACATGTGAAAAGCTCTTTTACAGGCCAGAGATTAAAGATACATAAACAGGAAAAATCAGAAAGCTAATTCAGAACCCATCGTAAACCGTATTCTTTTCATCCGCTATGGACACTCTTTTTATCTTCTCTCTGACAGAATTGGCCACCAGATTCAAATCCATCTTCCTCTCCTCTATCATCACTCAGATAGGAATTTTTATCCTTCTCCACTCAGCCATTCAACTCCGGGAAAGCTCTCGATATTGCTGTTGAGAATCTCAGGATCTCTCAATTCTGTGGAATGTGCCGGTTTAGCTATGAAATAGTCAATCTATCGAGTAAAAAATTCATGGGGCCGCCGAGATTTGAACTCGGGTCACCACCGCCCCAGGGTGAGAGGATAACCAGGCTACCCTACGGCCCCTTCTGCAACCAGCTATGGCTTTAAACATTTAAGGTTTATGTTCCATATGAAGTCAGGGCATATCGTGTAAACCCTTAAATTTTCCAAGTAATTTCAATGTATGGATAAAGTTTTAACTTATCCGTGCCCATGAATACTGGGAGGAGTCTGGATGGAGCTCACAAAAACAGCAGAAACGGTCCTCAAAAAAAGGTATCTGTTAAAGGATGACAGGGGAAATGTTGTCGAAACACCCGAAAAAATGGTTGAGAGGGTAGCGGGGAATATCGCACTGGCTGAGGAATTTTATGGGGGAAATGTCAGGAAAGCAAAGAAGGACTTCTACAGGATCATGTATGAGCAGAAGTTCATGCCCAATTCCCCGACTCTCATGAACGCCGGAACGCCCCTCCAGCAGCTGTCGGCCTGTTTTGTTCTACCGGTTGAGGACTCGATGGAGTCCATATTCAGGACATTGAGGGATATGGCTTTAATTCAGAAAAGTGGTGGAGGAACGGGATTCAGTTTTTCGAGATTGAGGCCTAAAGGTGATGTTGTCAAGTCCACCATGGGTGTTGCAAGTGGCCCTGTTTCCTTCATGAAGATCTTTGATTCAGCAACAGAGCAGATAAAGCAGGGAGGGAGAAGGAGAGGGGCAAATATGGGCATTCTGAGAGTTGATCATCCCGATATTGAGGAGTTCATAACATGCAAGAAGGAAGAGGGTGTGTTGAGGAATTTTAACATCTCTGTCGCGGTTACTGATAGATTTATGGAGGCTGTGGAGAAGGACCAGGATTATGAGCTTGTAAATCCGAGAAACGGAGAAGTTGTGAGAAAGATAAGTGCAAAAAAGATATTTGACATGATAGTGGATGGGGCGTGGAGGAATGGAGAGCCCGGTGTTGTTTTCATTGACGAAATAAACAGGCATAATCCCACCCCTCACCTTGGAGAAATTGAGTCCACAAATCCATGTGTTACTGCAGATACGTGGATAATGACCTCTGAGGGTCCCAGGAAGGTTAAGGAACTGGTGGGAGAGAGTTTCTCAGCTGTTGTGAATGGAAAAGCGTGGCGAAGTGAAGAGGGATTCTTTTCAACAGGAATTAAAAAAGTTTACAGGCTTAAGACAAAAGAGGGTTTTGAGATCAGGCTAACTGAAGATCATCCTGTTCTCCGGGTCAAAAAGCTGACCGGATATTCAATGGAGACTGAATGGGCTAAAACAGGTGAGTTAAAACAAGGGGATAAAGTGGTTCTCAACAATCACAGAAATCTGGAAGGATGGGAGGGCAGATACACTCAACGAGAAGGATATCTTATCGGGTTACTGCTTGGTGATGGTACAGTAAAGAGTGACAGGGCTGTTCTGTCTTCAGGGGGTGATGGCAGAGGGGTTAGAGGTGTTAGAAAAACTGCTTATGGCTATGCATATAGCCTCCCTCATCGCAGAGACTTCAGAGGGTGGATGGCAGTAAAAGGCGGGACTGAATATCGAATGTCAACGGGATATCTGAAAAAACTTGCGAATGAACTTGGCTTAGAACATGGAGTAAAATCCATAACTGAAGAAATGGAGAAATCGTCATCCGAATTTTACATAGGATTGCTCAGGGGACTGTTTGATGCAGATGGATGTGTGATTGGAGATCATGGAAAGGGTATCAGTGTAAGACTCTCTCAGAGCAATTTACAACTGCTCAAAGCGGTTCAACGAATGCTTTTGAGGCTTGGAGTGTATTCAAAGATACATACAAGCAGAAGGAAAGCAGGCATATATAAGCATCCAGATGGGAGAGGTAAGTTGAAAGATTATGAGATAAATGCACAGCATGAACTGGTGATCTCCAACGACAGCATAATACGGTTCTATGAGATAATCGGGTTTGGAGACACAGACAAAATGAGAAAGCTTGAAAGGGCAATTAATGGTTACAGGAGGACTCCCAACGCAGAAAAATTTGTAGCCACGGTTGAAGAGATCCTCGAGGATGGTGAAGAAGAAGTCTTCGATGTCTCAATACCCGGAATAAATGCCTTTGATGCTAATGGGTTCATTGTTCACAACTGTGGTGAACAGCCCCTGCTTCCCTATGAATCATGCAATCTCGGGAGCATAAATCTCTCAAAATTCGTCGTGGACGGAAAGATTGATTGGAAGCATTTGAGAGAGGTTGTGCACATCTCAACAAGATTTCTGGATAACGTCATTGATATGAACAACTATCCTCTTCATGAAATCGAAGAGATGACCAAGGGGAATCGAAAGATCGGGCTTGGAGTTATGGGTTTTGCGGACATGCTCATCAAATTGAGGGTTCCATACAATTCCGAGGAGGCCCTGAACATAGCTGAGAAAGTGATGAAGTTCGTCCAAGATGAATCACATAAGGCATCCATAGAGCTTGCTGAGGAAAGGGGGGAGTTCCCCAACTGGAAGGGAAGTGTCTGGGAAAAGAAGGGAATAAAGATCAGAAATGCAACCACCACCACCATTGCTCCGACGGGCACGATAAGTATAATTGCAAGATGCAGTAGTGGAATCGAACCCATTTTCGCTGTGGCCTTCAAAAGAACCAACATTCTGGATGGAGAGGAGTTTCTCGAGGTCAACCCTCTTTTTGAGGAACTCTCAAAAGAGGGTGGTTTCTACTCGGAAGAACTCATGGAGAAGGTGGCAGAGAAGGGAACTGTTCAGGGAATCAGGGAGATTCCTGAATGGGCAAGGAAGGTATTTGTCACGGCCCTCGACATAGCTCCTGAATGGCATGTGAAGATGCAGGCGGCATTCCAGAAATACACTGATAACGCGGTGAGCAAAACCATAAACCTTCCGAATAATGCAACGAGAAGGGATGTGGCGGAGGCATTGATGCTGGCGTACAGGCTCAGATGCAAGGGAATAACGGTATACAGGGATGGGAGCAGGGAAGAACAGGTTCTGAAAACTAAAGAAACGGAGAAAAAGAAGAAGATTAAGGTTGTTCAGCCCTATTCCAGACAGGTTCAGCCCCGACCAAGACCAACGGTGACAAAGGGAAGAACAATAGAAACCAAGACTGGTTGTGGTAGCCTTTACATAACCATAAACGAGGACAGGCACGGTCTTGCGGAGGTGTTCATTCAGCTTGGAAAGTCAGGAGGCTGTGCCGCATCCCAGACAGAGGCCATAGGCAGATTGATCTCCATCGCCCTGAGATCATGGGTCAGTCCTGAATCGATAATAAAACAGCTCAAGGGCATAAGATGCCCCTATGCAGGTTTTGACAGGGGAACCATCGTGACATCATGTGCCGATGCCATCGCAAAGGTTCTTGAGAGATATCTGAAGGGTGAGTACGATAAGATAGTTGTTGATGTGGAGGATATCAAGCCCCTCACCGAATTTGCCGAAGAACCTGAGGAGGAGAGAAGGATAATAGCAGGAATGTGCCCTGAATGCGGTAATATTCTTGAGTTCAAGGAGGGATGCGCGGTCTGCTCCATGTGCGGTTTCACAAGATGTGGGTAAGATGCTCATAACCATCGAGGGTATTGATGGCAGTGGAAAAACAAGTGTATGGAGGATGCTCAGGCAGGAATTCCCGGGATTTGTGTTCACCAGAGAGCCTACCGATTCTGATTTTGGCAGGTACGTAAAGGCTGAAATAGGGAAGAGCAGGAACCCTTTTTTCGATCTCTTCCTTTTCATGGCTGATCACGCCCTTCACGTGAGAAATGTCATAGAACCCGCAATCAGAGAGGGAAAGATTGTTGTATGTGACAGATACATAGACAGCAGGATTGCCTATCAGGGTTCTGCCCTTGAAAACACCCTCGATGACCCCTACGAATGGATAAAAAAATTGCACTCATGGAGCAGATTTCCGGATATAACACTTCTCCTTGACCTCTCTCCAGAGAAGGCAATTGAAAGGTGTGGAGAGAGAGCTTCCAGAATGAAGTTCGAGAATGTGGAATTTCTGAAGAAGGTTAGAGATGCGTATCTCAGGATGGCCGGAGAGGAAGAAAGATTTGTTGTGATTTCAGCAGACAGATCCCTCGATGATGTTTTCAGGGATGTAAAAAAAACTGTCACAGGAGTTCTCTCTCGTAACTCCTGACCTTTTCCAGTATTGCATCTCCCATCTCAGATGTGCCCGATGGACTGACATTCAGGATTCTTGCGATATCATATGTCACGGTTTTTCCCTCTGCCATAACATCTCTGACAGCCCTTTCAACTATCTCGGCCTTTTCCACCTCTCCCAGATGTCTCAGCATGAGAGCT
>WAJW01000035.1 GCA_015523685.1 Archaeoglobaceae archaeon | reverse complement strand
ACAACCGTTACATGAGTACACTATTTCAAGCAACCTTTCGGTCGGTTCTGTTATTATACCTTCATGAATACCTCTTATTAGGTCATACATTCCTCTTGGATAATAAGATTCGTGCATTCCTACGAACCCTGAAGGACAACCTGGTAAAGGTCCGTTAGTTTCCCATGGATGTGTAAAATGGCAATAGCTACAAGATCCATCGTTGTAAACCTTTTCAAGCATCTCAGGACTAAATATATCACTCTTAGTCCACTTATTTAATTTTATCTCCATATTCTATCACCTCACCAATAATAACATTTTCCTGGATTCAAAATACCATTTGGATCAAAATATTCTTTGAGGTGTTTTAAGATCTCTGATGCTTTCCCCATTCTCGGCAAGGTGTATTTCATGGCCCATCCATATGGCCTAAACCATCCATAGGCAATTCCCCTTTCCAGCATTTCTCTTACATAAGCATCGCTGACTTTTTTCACTTTTTCAACAGTTTCGTCATCTGTTGATGAGAAATGAGCCTCGATCTCTGTATAGCTTGATTGACCTGTAAAAGGATAATACGAGACCGTAGCAAATCCGGTAAGGTCAGGGTCTAATCCCTGTCCAGTCCATAAACTCTGGAATATTTCATGCATTTCAGGATCTCGAGAAACTGAGTGAAAACACCCTATTGCATAATAATAACCTTCCCTAAATCCAAATTTTGCCATATCGGCAGGATATAGCGTCTCTTTTAATACATCCTCTGGGAGTGGAAATCTCTCTCCACCAAAAACATAATCGCTATTTCTAACAATTTCAAGAGCTTTATCTGCTCTTGCATCCACTACTTTACCAACGGGGTCCTCTATAACACACCACATCAACCAATCTCCGAAAGCACCTTTGAATTCTTTTCTGTAGTCCACATCGTCACATAGAAAACCAGAATAAGTGACCCAGTTCATTTTCCACAGGGATGTGGGTATCCTTCTTAATGCTATTTCTTTAAACACTCTTACTACTTCATTATGGTCATTATACCCTGCTATAACCCATTCAGACTTTTCAGGAACAGGAAATAACCTTATAGCTGCTTTTGTAACAATACCAAGATTTCCAGGTTGATTTTGGAACATCCCAGTGAGGTCGGCCCCAAATACATATCTCCAATATGGGGGTGTATTGGGTAATGCCCAGCTTCCAGTATATAATAGCTCTCCATTTGCCAACACAATTTCCATCGATGTAACATAATTTGCGTAATCGAATTCCCCTGTGTTCCAGTAATGACCTCTCAACATATAATTGGCAAGTGGACTAATGGTATGAGATGCGCCACAGACTCCCGGTTTGAGATCATATTTTAAACATTCTCTTACTAGTTCTCCCATCGTAACACCAGGTTCAATAATGGCAGCTAAATTTTCAGGATCTATCTCAATTTTTTTCATCCTTCTGAAATCCATTATAATGCCCCCGTACGTCGGAGTACATAAACCCCTCATGTTTATTCCCGTTGATCTTGGTACAATAGGTATTTTATGCATATTTGCAAGTTTTACGATCTGCCTGACTTCTTCAGTATTACTTGGATAAACTACAAAGTCAGGCATTTGAGGTGGAACAAATCTCCAATGCTGATCTCTAGAATATGATATCAAAATCTCTGTCTCGTCAGAAACATATTCACTACCTACTATCCCGCAAAGAAGTTCATATATTCTTCCTTTATTTACCGTTTTATTCATGGGCATGAATACCTACCTCCAGTTATCCTATGTCTGATGAATTATTATAGTATTTATAGTTTACTTTATCTATAATTGATTATAATACAAAATAAAAAAAAGAGTATGTAGTTATCTAAATTTCTTATCAATAATGGACTAATTCCAATCGTATTATAATCAATTATCATAGAATAGAAAGTATGAGTTGAGACAACAATTATATTTATTTAATTTATCTAACACTGATTTTCAAAATTTTGGAATTTTTCTGAATCCAAATTCCTTTTTCATGAATTCTTTAACCTTTGTATAGTCTATTTTTCATCCCAAAGCAATGGATAACCTGTTATTTCACGACTTTTTAGATAACATGTTGGGCTCCCGCCCTTTAAATACTCCAACCAAAATGAGATTGGAGGGGATAAGATGGGCGGAAGCCGTGTATACGTAGGTGTAGATGTACATAAGAATTTCTCCTTCGTATGCGTTATGAAGGAGAACGGAGAAAC
>WAJW01000034.1 GCA_015523685.1 Archaeoglobaceae archaeon | reverse complement strand
TTATTTTTAGGAACAGACCTGACTATTAAATATGCAGATTTATGATATTAATCTGGAGGCCATACCACTGGAAGATGTTCTCATTCATGAGAGGACCATTCCCGATGGAGTGGATTTTTTAAAAAGGAAGATTGAGAAACATGGATTCCTGAAAAATCCGGTAATTGTTGTCAGAGAAAAAGACAGATATGTTGTTATCGACGGAAACCACAGGGTTGAAGCTCTGAAATCAATTTCAGCCCGAACGATAATAGCCCAGATCATCGACTATTCTGAAGTGAGAATCGAGGCATGGAACAGGATTATAGAAACGGATTTATCCACTCTCAGAAATCTTTTTCCGATTGGAGAGAGAGGCGAAGGAAGTGATTGCTGGATTGCCTACAGAGGGAAAAGTTATGAGGTTGATCTTGACAGAACAACTGCCATAGATATGCTCGAGAAGCTGAAAGAAAGATTCAAAATTGGATTTACACCTCACACGTCATCTCCTTATCCGGTATTCTGCTACAGACCATTTACCAGAGAAGAAATTATTGAAAACGCCATGAAATTCAGCCCCCTGCCTCCCAAATCCACAAGACATATCCTGCCACGAAGAGTTCTCGGTGTTCGATTCCCCCTTGAAAAACTTTTGAATGAAGATGCGGAGGAATGTGAAAGATTCCTCCAAGAACTGGTAAGATTGAGGCAAAGGGAGGGGAGCGTGAGGGAATATCCGGAGAGGATTCTGATGCTTGATGAGTATGAATGAAACTCAATAATGTTAAATACTTCCGGAGTGAGGTGTGCAGGATGAAAGGCAGAGGAGAGCTCAAGATAAGCTGGGCGAGGGAAAGAATGGATGTGCTTGGAATTATCAGAGATAGATTTTCAGATGAGAGACCCCTTTCAGGATGTGTTGTTGGCATGGCCCTTCATGTTGAGGCCAAGACCGCCTGTCTGGTTGAAACACTTGTGGAGGGTGGTGCTGAGGTGGCCATTACAGGCTGTAACCCGATGAGCACTGATGACGATGTTGCTGAAGCTCTGAAAGAGCGGGATAACGTATCCTGCTATGCAAAATACGGGCAGACCGAGAAGAAATACTATGATTCAATTGACAGGGTTATCGACCACTCTCCTGATATAGTGATCGATGATGGAGGAGATCTCATATTCAGATTGCACACCCGCAGAAAAGATGAACTTAGGGGCGTTAAAGGAGGTTCGGAGGAAACAACGACCGGAATCAATCGTATAAGGGCCATGGAGAGAGATGGCATACTTTCATTTCCGGTGTTTGCCGTTAACGATGCGAGAACAAAGTATCTGTTCGATAACAGATACGGGACTGGACAGTCAACGTTTGACGGGATTATTCGGGGAACCAATGTCCTGATAGCTGGAAAAACCGTGGTGGTTGCGGGATACGGATGGTGCGGGAGAGGAATAGCGATGAGGGCGAGAGGTCTCGGAGCAAACGTTGTTGTTACGGAAGTTGATCCGGTGAGGGCTCTCGAAGCCCTGATGGACGGATTCAGAGTTATGAAGATGGACGATGCGGTAAAAATAGGGGATATATTCATCACAGCAACCGGAAACAGGGATGTTATAAGAGAGGAGCATTTCAGAAAAATGAAAAACAGAGCTCTTCTTGCTAATGCCGGACACTTCAACGTTGAGATAGATGTCGAGAGCCTTGAGAGGATATCAGAAACCTCAAGGGAAGTGCGGGAACTCATAACCGAATACGTTGTTGACGGAAAGAGACTCTACCTTCTCGCCGAGGGAAGACTCGTAAACCTTGTCATGGGTGAGGGACACCCAATTGAGGTCATGGATATGAGCTTTTCAAATCAGGCTCTCACCGCCGAGTACATTTCAAAAAACTGGAAATCCCTCAATCCCGGACTCTATCCTGTTCCTGAAGAGATAGATCTGACCGTGGCCGATCTTAAACTCAGGAGCATGGGTGTTGAGATAGATCAGCTCACTGATTCCCAGTTAAAATACCTCGAGGACTGGAAAACGGGAACATAGGAGCTTCTTTTCCCGTTTTAATTACGGGACAATCTTTAAACATTGCATGAGGGACTGATCTTCTACCCGATCTTTCGGAAAAAAATTTATACAATCTGCCTCTATTCATCAAAGTGTCATGGGGCGATGAGTCCAGAGAAATCCAGAACCTCATTCTCAAAAACACCGATATTGAGATAAACATGACGCAGGGAAAGGTTGTACTGATCGTAAAAAGATTGAAAGACAGAGAACTCATCAAAAAGATTGTAGAGCTTTTTGTGAGAGTCTGTCCAACGATACATCATGAAATAGAGGTCACCTGCAGTTTCGAGGAAATACAGCAGATCTCGAGCAAGGGCTACAAACTCGTTTCATATGCAAGAAAGGGAGATAAGTACAGAGCATTCTTTCTCGCTCCATTTTCTGAGAGACACGTCATGGATGATTTTATCAGATGTATGATAAGGGACTACGAGGAGACGGAAATTGTTGTGAGAGAGTTCTACTGGAACGTTGATGAAAGGGCACTTTTCAGACTGAAGGATAACCTTCTTGATTTGGGAGAATGGCAGCTGGAAGAACACTGGAAAGAGAGTGAGTGAATGGAAAAACTTAATTACTGCACTGAAATCTTTTTTGATGATGGGTCATGGGGATAAACTTCTTAAATTTGCTGAAGAACTGAATATTGGACCGGATGAGATCCTGGATTTCAGTTCCAATATAAATCCATTACCTCCTGAGGGCATCTTAAAATTCTTTCGTGATAATCTCGACTATCTGAAATTCTATCCCGAAAGTTCTTATGCAGATGTGAAATCTGTGATTGCCGAAACCTTTGAAATTCCTGCCGGCAATGTCATGCTTGGAAATGGTTCCATAGAGCTGATCAGGTATTTCTTTTTTGTCCTCAAACCCTCAAAGGTCATGATCCCGTATCCAACATTTACAGAATTCGAAAGATATGCAAAGGGAATTAACTCGGAAATTCTGCATGTTAATGAAAGGGACATTTACTCGGGAGAGTTCATATCTCAGCTTGATGAAGTTGATGCCTGTGTGATATGCAATCCCAATAATCCCACCGGAAAAATCGTTCCCCATGGCATAATCGAGGAGGCTGTGGAGGAGGCAGAAAAAAGAGGATGTGTTCTTCTAATCGATATGGCCTATTCGGATTTTGTGGAGGGAATTAAAAACCCTCCTGAAAGCGAGAGTACATTTATCACCAGAACACTTACAAAAATACTCGGTGTACCGGGTTTGAGAGCAGGCTACGGATTTGCTCCATCCCGAATTACCGAGAGGATCGAGAGGATCCGAGATCCATGGAACATCAATTCCCTTGCAGTCATGGCTCTGAAACATTTTGTTCCAGAACTGGAGAAAATAAAAAAGGATGTTTGTGGAAAACTAAGGAATCTGAGAATGGAGCTATCAGCCAGACTTAACAGCATTGATGGCTTCAAAGCTTTGGAAAGCGAAACACATTACTTCCTTGTGAGACATGAGATTATGGGAGTGATAGGGGAGAGGCTGAAGGAAAGAAAAATTCTGATCCGGCCATGTGATGATTTCAGAGGACTTGACAACAGCTATGCCCGGATATCCGTAAGAAAGAGAGAAGATAACATCAGACTATACACCGAACTGAATTCTATAATATGAGAACTCTTGTAATTGGTGGGGGAATCACGGGAAGCATTCTCGCGAGAAAACTTGCAGAAAACGGGGTAGAGGTGAGAATCATCGAAGAGCATTCATCTCCCGGATTTCCTGTTCAATGTGCCGGACTTGTGAGCAGAAAATGTTATGAACTTCTCGGTAAACCCGCGGAAAAATCCCTCGAAAACAGGGTGAGGGGGGCGGTTGCCTTCAGTCCCTCGGGCAGATCATTTGAGGTTTCCTCAGAGGATTTTCTCGGGTACGTTATTGAGAGAAAGACACTCGATCCTGAGCTTTTCAGAAGGGCTGTTAACTCAGGTGCCGTTCCCATGCTGAAATCGTACTTCGCAGGATTGAAGAACGGGCGAGCTGTGGTCAAAACTCAGGATGGTGTGAAATGCCTCGATTTTGACCTTATTGCGGGATGTGATGGTCCGGGAGGAAAAACAGGAGTTGTCTTCGGATTCGAAAAGCCGGAAATGATCTTTTCCGGACTTCAGATTGAGTGCAGATACAGGGTTGAACATGTGGATCAGGTGGAGATATTTCTGGGAGAGAACGCATCTCCTGATTTCTTTGGCTACGCCATTCCCATCGATGGAGAAACGGCGAGAGTTGGTGTAGTAACCAAGGAAATGGCACTGCACAGACTCAGAAGGATGATCGAAAGGCATCCCGCTATGAAAAACAGGGTCATGAGAGCATACACAGAGGCCAATGCTGGTGCCATACCGGTGGGGCTTGTAGACCCCTTCGTGAATGGCAGAGCCCTTCTCGTGGGAGATTCTGCGGGACAGGTGAAGCCATACACCGGTGGAGGAATATACTACGGGGCAGTGGCATCGGAAATGGCCGGAGATGCTATAATCGAATATGAAAAAACCGGAAACATAAAAGCACTCAACAGATACAGCGTTGATTTCAGGAAGGAGTTTGAAAAGGAGATCAGAGTGGGGATGAAAATCGTCAAACTCTATTCGATATTGAATGACAACGACTATGAAACCATTTTTGACATAGCCAGCAGATACAGTATCTCAGATGTAATTGCAGAGGGAGATATGGACAGACCGTCAACGATCATCTCAGCGGGAATGAAAGCGGTTTCAATGATGAAGAATCCGAAACACGCTCTCTTCTTTGCAAAGTTGCTTTCGAAGATGATGCTGTCGTAAAAAGGAAAACTAAAAATTGCATATGCTATCCTGAAACTGTGATGAAGTACAGAGTGCTGATCACCGTATCGCTGGGATGGCTTGCGGTTTTTTCATCCAGAGTTGTACTGCCACCAATACTTCCCTTCATTGTGGATGAATTCTCCATTTCATTTTCTCTCGCAGGACTCATAGCGACGGGAATATTTTTAACTTACAGTCTGATTCAGATTCCCTCTGGCATTTTAACCGAGAGATATGGGGAAAAACCCATTCTGACCCTCTCCCTTGCATTCACACTTCTTTTTACTCTCCTGATCTCCATTTCACCCTCCTACAGTATGCTGATGGTGCTGGCCCTTTTTCTCGGATCCGCCACGGGTCTGTATTTCCCTGCCTCCGTATCTCTCCTTGCAAGGACATTTAAAGAGAGAGGTAGAGCCCTCGGATGGAACGATCTCTCACTGAATGCAGGAGGCATAGTCTTCCCCATTCTCGCGGGAGTCATAGCAATGAACTACGGCTGGAGGTTGAGTTTCCTTCTTCCTGCCATCGTGGCCCTCGTTGCCCTGACTCTCGTTACAAGACTGGAGAGGGACAGAAAACCCCTCACTGGCATGTCCCTGCGAAGATCGATTACACGTAATATTCTCATGCTGATGACCGCATACATCCTTCTCAACTCATATTACTGGGGGGTTGCGGTGTTTCTGCCATCCTTTGCAGTGAGCAGAGGTTACAGCACCATAAACTCTTCTCTCGTCGCCTCAATACCGTTTGGAGGAGCCCTTATCGGCAACATATTTCTTGGTTCGGCAGGGGACAGATACGGGAAAAAGAGGGTTATAACTCTCCTGAGCTTTATCTCCGGAATTGCTGTTTTTTTAATGCTCAGATACGAGCTTTTCATCCCTGCTTTTATATTCGGTGTCACCGCTCTCCCATGCTTTCCAATGATATTTGCCCTCACCGCTGACATCTCAGGGGATTCTGCAGGTGCTGTTTCCGGGTTCATAAATGCATCGGGAACCCTTGTGGGATCGATGTCTCCATTCATACTCGGCCACCTGATAGATGTTTATGGATTCGATGCATATCTGATCACATCAATGGGAATCCTGGGGGGATTTCTCCTTCTCCTTCAGGGGGTGAAAGAAAGCGGATCTGATTGATTTGGAAAGTTTTAAATCCATTACCATTGCATTTAAAACTGATGCTGAAGGTGCTGTATGATCCTGATGGATTCTTTTCTGAACTGAATGATCCGGGGCTGAGAATCCCCCTCATAATCGTGGGAATTAATGGAATAATAGGGGGGATTGTGGCATATGAAAGTGTGAAATACGTCTCAGGATTTCTTCCTTATGAAGCCCGGGCATTCATTCCGGCAATTACCATTGCTGGAGCAGTGTTTGCATTTCTCACCCCGTATGTGAAATGGGTCGTACTCACCGCTGTATTCTATCTCATCGGGATGTTCTTCAACAGGAAGGAGGGTTTCAGAAGACATCTCGCCTTTACCGGATATGGATTTATACCCCTCATTATAAGAGACCTGATCTCCGGCTACTTTTCCATAAATATCCTCAGATCACTGGATCTCACATCAATCAGCGATATCACATCATACCGTGATGTTCTCTCCAGCTATCCGGGAATAAAGCTTGCAGGGCTGATCTCAATACTTTTCATTCTCTGGTCTGCCAACATCATGGTTTTTGGTGTTGCAAGGGCCGGAGAGATAAGATACAGGGATGCAATAGTGGTCGTTGGAATACCTGTAGGTGCAATACTGCTTTACACTGTTTCGAAGGTGATACTGTGAGCGTTCTTGCACTTCTCTTTATTCTACTCGCCATGAACACCGGAATTGCCGCAGAGGTGACATCTGTCCATCCATCCCACCCATTCCCCGGAGACAGGATAGGTGTTGAAATAACACTGATCAACCCCGGATCTGAACCTCTGAAAATCGATGAGATAAATGCATACGGGAATGGTCTGAAGGTCCTGACCCCGTCAATGAAAAATCCGGGCACTGTGCCCCCAGATGGGAATCTCAATTTCAATTTAATCTTTCAGGCAGAGGGGGAAGGGCTTTACACACCCCTTATCCTCATCAAATCCGGAGATACAACGATAAGACTTCAGCCCCAGATATCTGTTGATTCAACACCACCCGGGATTATCATATCCGATCCGGTACGGATCGGGGAGATGAACAATGTAACATTCACCATATTCAATCCGAGAGCAGGTGCCCTGAACAATGTTATGGTTGAAATCTCCGGAGATGATGCGATTGTATCCTCTCACTCCTTTTACATCGGGGATATTCAGGCATATTCATCAGTATCCCTGCCTTTCATGTGCTATTTCAGCCATCCGGGAAATCTCACATTCAGGATTAAATTCTACAGTGACGGAACTGAAAGGAGAATCCTGCTACATCCGGAAATCAAATTTGTGGAGAGCAGGGGTGTGAGAATTGACGTTACGAAAAAACTCAAGCTTGAGAAATATGACTCCGGAAGACTAAATGTGAGTATCACGAACCTGAGGGGAGACAGGATATTCAACATATCTCTTGGAATCGAGGGGGATGTTGATCATGTTGATCAGTATATCCCTCTTCTTGAACCATCTGAAACCAGATCAGTAACCCTCGATTTTGTCCCGTACAGATCAGGGAATTATACAATCAATGTCCTGTACTCATACGAGGACCTCTCAGGCCTGATCAGGCGTGGTAAGATTCCGGTAAAGTTAAGCGTAACGGAGAGTCCTGTGATTGGCCTCTCCGGGATTGAAGTTAAGGTTGAAAAAGATGGCATCAGGATACTGGGAGATGTTATCAACACAGGCCATAGCACGATTTCCGGAGTTACAGTTGAGGGGATGTATGGAGAGGAGAATAAAAGCTATTTTCTGGGTAAAATTGACCCTTCCGACTTCAACAGCTTTGAACTCCTGTTTCCAAAAGACAATTCTACGGAAATCCGGTTGGTCATCAAATTTATTGATTCCCTCGGCAGGATAAGAACCGTGAGTCACACAATTGAGGTTTCTGTTCCTTCTCATCAGATAAACGAGAAGAGATTGACAACCACCTATCTGGTGGTTGGAGTTATATCAGCAATTTTTGTTGCATTAGCAG
>WAJW01000033.1 GCA_015523685.1 Archaeoglobaceae archaeon | reverse complement strand
ATACGGAGTCTCCCTGTGGGATGTTTTTTTCATAGTTCCAACGGGAAGGGCCAAGGCGGATATAATGCCCTCTTCACAGGAGTTTGAAGACGTTCTGAACTGGCTCTATGATGTTTCACGCTCTCTCCAGCTCAACGTTAAGAGTTCTGCTGCAACGCATTTCAGGAGAATTGAATATCAGCGAGACAGGGATGAATACAGCCTCCCGAGAGGAGATCTTTACGGATATCTCTATCGACACATTGAAAGTGGTGACGGGAAGGGAGAAATCATATCGGGATACAGCCACAGAAGCCTTGCCCGCGACGGAATAAAGAGGGCAATGGGAATAACCGATGGGAGGGGAATGTTCTTTATATCCCATGTGGGTGAAGTATATCCCAGTGGATTTCTGCCGATAAAAGCTGGAAATGTCAGGAGGGATACTCTTAAAGACATATACACGAAATCGAATCTGTTTCTGGAACTTAAAAATCCTGATCTCCTGAAGGGCAAATGCGGAAGATGCGAGTTCAGATATATATGTGGAGGTTCAAGGGCAAGAGCTTATGCGATGACGGGCGATTACCTTTCAGCAGAGCCGAGATGCATTTATAAACCTTCCGGAGATGTGATTTCAGTATAAAAATTTGATAGTAAATTCATCACGTTCCCTTTCCACATCTCCTGGCCATGCCCTCCTTTACATCTTAATAAGCCTGCCAGAAATCAAACCCATTTTGCTTATAGCCCATGGACCTTCTCCAAATCCAGATTTTGAACATGAGAAATTTTAAGATTATTTTAATCAACCTTCACACCTCTCTGAGATTTTACAATTCTACCAAGATCTCTCAGATCACAGCAATACACTCGCTTACCTTCAAACTCGTCCAGTTTCCTGCTGAAGGATTTTGCAATACTGCAGGGCTCTCCTTCCTTTTTTTTTCTGTGCCACTTCACATATTCTGCTTTTTCAGCAAGCTTTACACACAACTTTTCAGCGTTAACCCTTTCCTGCCATTTGCACTCTCCAAAAATAATCTGTTTTGTTTGCTCGTTTAAAGCAACAACATCCATCTCTTTATCTTTGTGCCACCATCTCCCGATTTTCAATGTTGTTAAGTTACGAATCTCTCAAACTCCTTGTAAAACTGGCTTCTCCTCCTCGGATTCTCATACTTCCTTGCCCTTTCAACAAGCTCTTTCCAGAATTCGTTCATTTTAGCACCCCATGAGAATGGAATTTCCGGAATATTAAAACTGAGCCGTGAGATGAAAGTAATCCATTAAACTAAAATTCGGATTTTACATCGGCATTTGAAAAACAGGTATCTCCCAGAATGGGGGCCTGTTCCACATTCCCCCTGTAAAATTTCTTTATCTCAACTTTCTTTGGTTTCAGATGATCGAGCAAAACAGAGAGAGCATTATTTGCCTTTTTTTCGGTACTGCATGTGTATATATCAACAGCAGCATATTCATATTCAGGCCATGTATGAATGGATATGTGAGATTCGGCAAGGAGGACAAAACCTGTAACTCCATAAGGCTCAAACTGATGGAATCTGGAGGTGATTTCGGTCAGACCTGAGGCATTCACAACTTCCCTGAACACAGGCTGGAGGCTCTCCACATAAGAGATCTGCTCGCTGTTGCATCCGTACAGCTCAGCAATGATATGGACCGCTAACACCACAGTCATCACCTCCTTTATACCAAGCAGAACTACCAACCCACATGTAACTTCTGATATTTAAATATTTCACTATTTTCAACCATAACTGAAGACTGTGAATGAATTTTAAAGATGATGAAAACCTACCAATTATTTGTTTTTTGAAGATAAAAATAAATCTATCCTATTTTTTGTTAATTCGGCTCTCCTCCAGAAAAAAATTAAATAACTGCAGATGAACCTTTATCTGTGAAAATTACAGATGCCATTAAAAATCTTGCCCTTGGTGACAGGATGAAGATTGCAGTCGGGATCAGGAATAGAGAGAAAGTTGACCTTTTAAAACCTGCCATGAGATATGCTGAGATTGTTATCGTGTCTCCTCACAGGATTGATGGAGAGATTGAGGCAATCCGTTCGGATGATCCTGTTGATGACCTGATCTCCCTGCTGATCTCGGGATATGTGGACGGGATCGTGAGAGGAGACCTGCCTGCAAAGGATTTCAAAACCAGATTGCCATTCACCGGAGAGAGGGCGGTGCTCATGGAACTCCGGGGGTCTGAATTTTACATGGGACCTGTTGGAATCGATGAGGGAAGAAATCCAGAAAATAGGATTGAGATGGCTGGAAAACTTGCATCCCTGCTTGAAAAATTTGGAATCGAACCTGCAATAGGTGTTCTTTCCAAGGGCAGGCTTGAGGATGTGGGAAGATCAGATGAGGTTGACAGGAGTATTTCTGAAGGAGAACTGATTGCGGAAAAACTTTCCGGCATGAACGTCTATCATCACGGGATTCTCATTGAAAGAGCCGTTAAAAATTCGAACATAATAATATGTCCTGACGGTATAACCGGAAATCTGCTCTTCAGAGCCATGGTTCTTGCGGGAAAGGCTGTGGGGTGGGGTGCACCGTATATTGCGGGAAATGTGGTAATAGATACGTCCCGGAATTCTCCATACATTTCAAATGCAATCATCCATGCGTCTGCTCTGGCAAAACTGAAGGAGATGCATGGAGATATATGGAGTTAATACTCGATATCATAAATTCTGGCAAACATATCAATATGTTCTGAGGGATAATTCAGAAAATTGAGTTTTTCAGGATTTTTAATAAGAGCGTACATCTCTTCCGATCTTTTTATTCCATATTTTGATATTGCAGGTGCTTTAATTTCCTTCAGATCGGGAACCTGTAGATAATTTCCATTATCCACCCATCCCTCGAGAGTGAGATAGTAACAGGCTCCTCTTCTTGAGATATATGGATCATAGATGGATGCAAATTTTCTGCTCACCCAGTTGGACATTTTTAGAACCTTGATGGAGGGATTTATTGTAACGTGTCCGAAATCAGGGGGTATTATGACCTTATCTCCAGCTTCAGCAGAGATTGCAAAAACATCCCTTACAATACCATCCTCCTCCCTCTGAATCAGAAATATTGCTTTCCCGGACAGCACCTCATAAATTTCCGGAAAGCTTAAACCCCTTTCTGCCACCGGATGATAGTGGCCATGGGTTTTTACATATTCCTTTCCTGCAACAGCAGGTGGGATTACGGTGATATCATATCTCAGATCATTTTCCTTTATGATCTCCCTGTCTCTCAGGCTGTAATACAGATCCCTGTACATGTAATAGGCGGGGACATCATCCTTAACTGATTCAGGATAGAGCAGGACTTTTTTCAGATCACCCATGTATCTTATGTCCGGGCGAAAGGATCTGCCTCCAAATCTTAACTCCATGGTTAAAACAGGGTGAATAAGATTTAAAAATATTTTGAGGTGAGAATCTTTTAATTCAGCGATATACATTCATGTATCAGGAGATTTAAATGGGAGGTAAAAAGTGAAACAGAATACGGAAATCCGCAGAAAAATACCCGGAATGTTTTATATACTTGTTTCCTTTATTCCATGGATCGTTTACTGGGTTCTGTGCGGTTCGGGAAACAGACTGGGTGTAATCATTCCTTTTGCGATCTCTTTACTTCTTGTGATTCCCGGGATTCATAAACGGGATTTAAATTTGATGGATGTTACTTCTGTCTTCTTTTTCAGCATAGCTTCACTTGCCACCTTTGTCCTTAACTTGAGCATATTTGTCGAAAAAAGCGGTTTTCTCGGATATATCACTCTGGCTGCAATGGCCTTATTTTCTTTAATTATAAGGAAACCGTATACCCTTCAGGCCTCGAAAAGAGATTATCCAGAAATATACTGGAAGGATGAATCATTTCTGAACATAAATATAATAATCACTGAAATCTGGGTGATAATCTTCATTGCAAATGCGACAATATTTTTATTTCTTGAGATGCCTTTAACTCTGATTCTTTCAAATACGTTAATTGCCATTGGTATAACATTTTCAATTGTCTTTCCCTTATGGGCACCTGCCTATTTCGCTTCAAAGGATTTCAGAAAATTCGATTGGAAGATCAGGATAACTCCTCAGGGAAAGAATGAACACGATGTAATTATCATCGGTTCCGGTATAGGGGGATTAACCTGCGGGGCATTACTATCAAAAAGAGGGTACAGAGTTTTGGTTTTGGAACAGCACCATAAGGTTGGTGGTTTCTGCTCTTCTTTTAAGAGAAAAGGATTTGTATTTAATACCGGAGTGGAGAACGTAAGTGGCCTGTGGAAGAATGGCCCGATTACGTATTTACTTAAGGAGCTCGGTCTGAAAAAAGACGATTTTTTTGTGAAAAATAAAATGAGATACATCTTTAAGGGTAAAATAATCGATGCTAACGATTCAGAAAAGTTCATAAAGGTTCTCTCAGACATATTCCCGGAAGAAAAAGAGAATATTTATTC
>WAJW01000032.1 GCA_015523685.1 Archaeoglobaceae archaeon | reverse complement strand
ATCCAGAAGGAGACGGAGGGAAGACCATCAGCTCTTCTACCCCTTCCACCTTACCTGTCTAAGAGACCGAGATTCAGATGACCTCTTTTCTTCAATTAAACTCCCGGGGTCATTCCACAGTTTTCCATCTCGTTCCTGCGGGGGTGTCAATCAGCTGAATACCCTTTCTGAGAAACATTTCCCTTATCTCATCGGCTCTCCTGAAATCTCTTTTTCTCCTTGCTTCCTCCCGTTCTCTTATCAGGGACAGCTCCTCATCTGTGAGTTCTGGAGGAATCTTCTGATCCTGAAGCAACCCAAAAACCCAGCAGAGACTCATGAATTTCTCATAAAGCATCGTGAATGTTTTTCTGGTGTTTTTCCTGCTTATAATGGAATTTATATATCTGGAAAAACCTAAAATAACCCTGAGGGCTCCGGGAGTATTGAAATCATCATCCATGAACATCTCAAACCTTTTAACAAAATCATCAGCCCTTTTCCGGACAATTTCATCCATGAGGCCTTTCTTCGCCCCAACCACTTCCATCCCCAGATTTTCTGCAGTGTTCTTCAACCTCTCATAAATTTTTTCTGCCTCTTTCATCCCCTCCCCGGTATAATCCACGGGACTTCTGTAATGCCTGGATATCAGAAAAAGCCTTATAACCTCGGGTTCAGTTTCTCTTACAGCTTTCCTTACCGGAAGTATATTTCCCAGACTCTTGCTCATCTTCTCTCCGTGGATCATCACGAACTCATTGTGCATCCAGTAATTTGCGGGTTCATGCCCCGTGAGAGCTTTTGTCTGGGCTCTTTCGTTTTCATGATGGGGGAAGATCAGGTCCTTTCCTCCTCCGTGAATATCAAATGGAATCCCCAGATATTTTGAGGTCAGTGCGGTACATTCAATATGCCACCCCGGCCTTCCTTTCCCCCATGGAGATTCAAAGAAAGCTTCTGCCATTATGTCTTCTTCTGTGGCCGACTTCCACAATGCGAAATCTCTCACATCCTTCTTTCTTCTGTCCGGTTCTATTCTATGAACCATATCTCCGGGATCAATTCTGGCAAGCTTCCCATATTCCCTGAATGAAGGTACGTGAAAGTAAACATCTCCATCAACCCTGTAGGCATAACCCCCTTCTATCAGGCCCTTTATGCACTGGATTATATAATCCATGTTGTCCGTGACCCTCGGATAAACATCCGCAGGAATCACATTCAGAAGTCTCATATCCTCAAAAAATCTCTTTATGTACCTTTCAGATATCTTTCTCTGGGTTGAATTTTCCTGAACCGCTCTTTTCACGATCTTGTCATCCACATCCGTGAAATTCTGCACATAGTAGGTTCTGAATCCCCTGTAATTGAGATACCTCCTGACCACGTCAAAAACGAGAGAACTGCGTGCATGGCCTATATGGGTATCATCATATGCGGTTATACCGCAAACGTATATCCTGACCTCATCGTTATTTATGGGTTTTAGTATCTCTTTCTTTCCTGTAAAGGTGTTATAAATCCTGAGCATCAGGTAAAAAAAAGAAAGGATAATAATAAATGTTGTCCAGACTCACCCTCAAGTATGAGGGGATAGTTTAATTATATTAATGGCAATACAATATACATTGAGGTGAAAAAATTGGTAACACAGGAAGAGATTGTTGAAAAGCTGAAGAAGGTTATGGATCCTCACACAGCACAGAGCGTGTGGGACATGGGACTTGTGGAGGATCTAGAAATCGATGGAGACAGGGTAAATCTGGTTTTCAAACCATCAAGCCCCTTCTGTCCGATAGGTGCACAGCTTGCTGTTGCCATAAAAAAGGCGATCAAGGAAGCCGGGGCGAGTGAGGTCAACATAAAGGTTGTTGACTACATAAGAGATAAAGAAGTTGAGCAGATGCTGAAGGAGATATAAATGGAAGTGCTGGATGTCAGGGACCTGCCACATCCTGAGAGACCTCCCTTGGTTATGAAAATGCTTGAGGAAAAGGGAGAACTGGAGATAATAGTGGAGGTTAATCCCGTTCCGCTCATTCAGATGCTCAAGGAAAAGGGATACAGTATTGAATCTCGGAAAGAGGAAGACTACTGGAGAATCAGCATAAGAAGGTGATGGAATGAAAACCATCGATGTGCGAAACAAATCCATTGAGGATAGATTTCCCCTCATTTTTGAAAAGCTTGATGAGTTCGGAGAAATGGACGTCATAATCGAGACAGAACCAAAGCCCCTCATCAAGAGATTGAAGGATGAGGGATACAGTGTTAATGTCGTGAACGAGGGAGATCACGTAAAACTGGAGATCAGAAAGCCTGAAATTGTTCCTGGACGGTGTCCGGGAGCTGAAACGATAATTAGGCCAAAGCTGCAGATTGTGAACTGTCCTCACTGTGGTGCAGAGATGGAGAGGTGGACGGATGAGATAAAGGGTGTATGTGAGAACTGCGGTAAAGAAGTGATCTTCGATATAGATAGCTGTATACAGTGGTGTGAGTATGCCAAGAAATGTGTTGGGGACGAGAGGTATGAGGAGATCATAAGCACCCTTGAGGATGTCAGGAAGGGCCCGATACCGGATGTCAGAAAGTTTATTGAATCAGGGTGATTCAGATGGAGATAAAACCCGAAATTAGATTATCGGATCTTTTAAGAGAGTATCCCCAGAGCAAGAATGTTCTGCTCAAATACGGGATATGTGACTGCTGTGGCGGAAATCTGAGCCTGCAGGATCATGCAAGGCAGAGGAACATCGATATAGATACGCTTCTTAAGGAGATTCAGGAAGCAATTTCCTGAGATTCTGGAGGCAGAAAATGAGAATAATCTATGATAAAATCCCCCTCAGATTTCTATTTACAGGGCTCATCCTGCTTCTCGTTGGATCTGTAATCGGAATATTACTGAAAAATTCACCTCTGCCGATTTCAGCCCATGCCCACATAATGCTCGCTGGATTCGTGACCTTCACCATAATAGGGGCCATGTATCAGATAGTCCCAACAGTCGTCGGTCAGAATTTAAGATCAGAAATCATCGCAGAGATAACTTTCTGGCTTTCTCTCGTCGGGTTTCTGGGATTGATCTACTCCTTTTTAAGTAGTTATTCTCTCCTGCCCATGTTTGGTGTTATATTTTTCCTGGGTATTCTCCTGTTTGCCATCCTCATAATAGATACGGTATTGAGGGCTGCGGAATGGTACAAAATGAGTCCAGCGGTGTGGTTCTTTTTCTCCGCGATTGTATTCCTCCTCGCAGGTGTGATATACGCCATTTACGGCATCACAGCGGGGGGTTTCAGGGTGCCTGCCCATGCCCATCTGCTGGCAGGAGGATGGGTGGTTATAACAACCATGGGAGGACTGTACGAACTTCTACCCATGCTCTCGCTCAAAAAACTTTTCAGCAGATCCATCGCAGGATGGCAGTTCTGGCTTTCAATTGTGGGAATTGTTCTGATCTACCTGTCCTTTATCTACAATAGAGACTACCTGATACTCGGGGCTGTGATATTCGGGGTTTCCTTTTATGTGTTCTTCTACAATATGGTAAAGACCTATTTCTCTCCTCCCGAACAGGAGATCGACATCAGCGCAAGGTTTTTTATCTATGGCCTTGCTTACGGATTCATAGGTGTCACTCTCGGGCTACTCATGCTCTTTTACCCATTAAAATTCCTTCATGTACATATGATCCTTGTGGGATGGGTGACGCTGACCATAATCGGAGCAGAGTATCACATTTTCCCCATGATAATATGGATGGAGAAATATTCCCAGAAGTTAGGGGTGGAAGATGTACCCCTGATCAAGGACATGTACAACAAAAAACTGGGTGAGATTCTCCTTTACACAGCGAATGTCGGGGT
>WAJW01000031.1 GCA_015523685.1 Archaeoglobaceae archaeon | reverse complement strand
GGATACGAAGAGACCGAGGGTGAATAAGCTCGGCTCCAGGCTTGACAGGGAACAGAAAGAGGCTGGGGAATATTATTACGTAACGGAAAGATCAAAATGAAATCATTATGTTCCGATTTTCGGACACCACTGATTTAATGGACACTCATCGCACAATGGCCTTACAGGTCTGCACACTGTCTGACCGAATGCCACGAAAGAGGAATTGACCCTCTTCCTGAGACCTTTGGGGACGATCTTCATGAGCTCTTTTTCCGTCTGCTCCGGAGTCTTTGTTTTAACAATCCCCATTCTGTTTGAGATACGATGAACGTGTGTATCCACCCCGATGACGTCCTTTCCAAATGCATGGGCAAGAACAACATTTGCTGTTTTAATCCCGACCCCCTGAAGGGAGGTTAAATCTCCGAAGTCTGATGGAACCTCCCCTCCATATCTTTCAACGAGCTGACGTGCTATAGCCCTGAGCCTCCTTGCCTTAACGCGATAAAATCCCACCCCATACAGCAACTCTTCAAGCCTCTCAACGGAAATTTCCATCAAATCTTGCGGATTTTTCACCTCTCTGAACAGCCTTCCGGCAACCCTTGCGGTCTGTTCATCTCTCGTTCTGGAACTCAAAACAGCAAAGATCAGATGCTGAAATGGTGTTTTGAGAAATCCTTTGAGGGTTAGAACAGGGGCCTTCCTCCTCTCTCCTTCCTCTCTCATTACCCTGAGAATTTCCTCCCAGCCCAGATGATCGAGAATGCTTTTCATATGCATCACAGCCAGAGATAAAGCCACAGCATCTTTTATAAAAATATTTATCGTTTTTCAATGACTTCAAACGTAATTGAAGTTATGGAAAGGTATTTCTTCCTTCAGAACAACCGTACAGTTATGAAAAAAATTCATGCATTTGCAGGTGGGGCGCTGGCAGTGGTAGCACTGATCATTGTTCTTGCAATCACCACTCAGGGGAATCCAGCCGGGGGAAATGTGACGAAAACCCTTCATGTATCCGGATATGGAGAGATCACGGATCAGCCTGATGAAGCCCTCATCCGTATTTCGGTGATAACTCAGGCCCTCAATGCAAATGATGCGGTTAGCCTGAACGCAGAAAAGATGAACGATGTGATAGAAGGCATAAAGGCTCTTGGAATCAAGGAAGAAGACATAAAGACGACCGGATATTCAGTATATCCCAGATACACATATCCGGAGAATGGGGAGCCAAGGATAGTGGGATATGAGGCAAGAAATACAATAGAAGTAAGGACAAATGATTTCAGTCTCATAGGAAAGATTATAGATACCGCAACCGAAAGGGGTGCAAACAGTATTGAGGGGATTGACTTCCACTTCTCCAGAGAGAAATACGATAGACTCTACAACCAAGCCCTTGAAATCGCCGTGAAAAATGCACAGAAGAAGGCCGAGACAATAGCAGAAACCGCGGGTCTCGGGACAATATATCCCGTAAAAATTGAGGTTCAGGAGTACTACTATCCCCTCCCCGTGCCAAGACCAATGACCGCAATCGCAGAGAAGGCCACAACTCCAGTCATACCGGGAGAAGAGAAGGTATCTGCAAGGGTCAGCATAGTTTACGGATTTATGTAGGCAAAAGTATTTTTTATTTCCCACTCATTTTCTTTTATGCGGGATTATTTCGGTTATCTCGGGAAGATAGGCCACATATATCCATCTTCAGGAACCGTAGCTGAAAGGGAGATTCATAAAGTTCTGCCCGAGGGATATTCCCTTCTGACAACAAGGATATTAATGAAGAGAGCTGACAGGGATGGTCTGAAAGGTCTCCTTGGCAGATTGAAGCACGCATCGGAACTGCTTGCCACCGCCGAAGTGGACATAATATGCTTTAACTGCACCCTGGCAGGTCTCATTGAGGGGGAGGAAACCATTGACATGATTAACTCGGAAATTGAGGATTCAACGGGTATAAGGGCAATAAACACAACACAATCCGTTCTGAAGGCACTTAACACCCTGAAATCTGAAAAAATACTCCTCCTGACACCATACAGAAGAGAGATGAACGAACTTGAAAGGAGATTTCTTGAATCGATGGGATTCGATGTTGTAGGGGATTTCTGCCTTGGTCTGGATGATCCCGTGCTTCAGGGCTGTGTAAATCCAGAGATATGGGTGAAAAAAGCCGTGGAATTCTCCGGCCCTGAATTTGACACGGTCTTCATAAGCTGTTCAGGAGTCCCGGCAATTCAGGCAATTCCAGAGATTGAATGTGAATTGAACGTCCACACCGTTACGAGCAATCAGGCGTTGATGTGGCATTGCCTTAGACAACTTGGCTTCAGAGGAGAAGTAAAGGGATGTGGATCGCTTTTCGGGCATTGACAACGGTACGAAGGAAAAGGGATAAGTAAAATGACCAACCTCAAGTAAATCATGATAGAACACGATAAACTCGATATCGATCCCAAAAAAACCGCTGTTCTTGTTATCGATATGCAGAACGAGTTTGTTCATCCTGAGGGGAAATTAAAATGCTATAATGCAGAATCAACCGTTGAACCCACAAAGAAACTTCTTGAAGTGGCCAGGAAGGCCGGTTCACACATCATCTACACAAAGGTGGCATATCGCCCGGACTATCTCGACGCACCCAGACATGAGCTCAGCAGGGAACTGGGAGCAACACAAAAGGGCTCATGGGGTGTGGAAATAGTTGAGGAATTGAAGCCCCGGGAAGGGGACATTGTGATTGAGAAACAGCGTTACAGTGCCTTTTACGGAACCATTCTTGAAAGATTGCTCCGAAGGCTCGGTGTCGAAACTCTCATCCTTACGGGATGCGCAACAAACGTTTGTGTTGAGTCAACGGCAAGAGACGCTCATGCCAGAGATTTTGATATAATCGTTCTGAGCGATTGTACTGCTGCTTTTGATTCAGAGGAGGACCAGAAAGCATCTCTGAGAATAATAAGCCGTGTGTTCGGCAGAGTTATGACATCCGAAGAGGTTATAGATGCCTTAAGAAAAGGGCAATCAGGATAACGATTGAACAACTCTCCTGACCCTTCCAGTGACAGAAGTTACCTTGATGTCAATAGATAACAAATCTCAGAGAGAATTCAACAATAAAAACACTTTAATTCTGCTTAATTAGCTAATTAAAGCTAATATTATTGTTAATCTTTCCATTCTCCCTCACCCTGAAATTCAAACCTAAAATTCGAAATGGATAAATACATGGAACATGGAAACCATAATGAAAAATCCATACAATGAGGTGATCCAGTGGAAAGAGGAAAGCTGTACAGAAGAGAATTTATGAAAAGGGCGATAATAGGTGGATCTCTTGTGATCGGTGGTATTTCCGTTCTGGGGTGTGCAGAGAAGCAACCCACCACAACTCCCACTCCCGAAAAAGCCAAACCGTCGAAGATTGTCATAGCATGGCCCACGGAGATCACAACACTCCATCCATACAAGGTGCATAGAAATATGCTTGCAGAATCTCCTGTGGCTGCCATCCTGGACAGATTTCTGACACAGGACAGAAATCTTGAATACCAGCCCGGAATTCTTGAAGAGGTAAAGTGGAGTGATGACAGGCTTTCACTGACGATGAAGGTTAGAAAGGGGGTTGTTTTCCACGATGGCACAGGATTAACAGCAGAAGATGTTGTTTTCAGCTTTGAAAGGATGAAGGACCCGGGAAATGCTTATGCGGGTGTATGGAAGAAGATGGAGGTCATTGAAGCAACGGGAAATTATGAGGTGAGCGTGAAGCTCAGCAAGTTTGATCCATCCTTTACCGCGTGGCTCGGCTTTCTCGATGCTTTTGTGGTATCAAAGGATTACTGGGAGAAGGTTGGAGAGGACGAGTTTTCAAAAAAACCCTTGGGTTCAGGGCCTTACAAGGTAAAGAGCTATGGAAATGGAGTTCTTGAACTCGAAGCTCATGAAGATTACTGGATGGGCCCTCCACCCGTGAAAGAAGTTGTATTTAAAGAGGTTCTCGATCCGAAATCCAGAGCTGCGGAGGTTGAGTCGCTCACATCGGATTTCACTCTGGAGATAGACATCTCCGACTACGACAGGCTTGATTCACTACCATCCCTCAAGGGTGTCAGATCTTTCGTCACAGATGTTGCACAGCTGTTTGTTGCACCTTACTATGAAGAATTCGCTGACAAAAATGTGAGACTTGCCCTCCACTATGCGATCGACAAGGAGAGCATAGTGAAGAACGTCCTCCTTGGATTTGGAAGACCTCTGTCCACAACGGAGGCTCCGGGATACAAGGCATATGACCCCAATTACAAATTCCCCTACGACCCGGACAAGGCGAAATCACTCCTTTAAAGTGCCGGATATTCAGAGAGCAACCCATTGAAGATCAGGGTGATGACAACGAAGGGATTTGTTGCAAGGGATTATGAGGTTATTCAGGCAATCGCAGGAATGTGGAGGAACGTGGGGGTTCAGGCAGACATAGAAACAATCACCCTTGCCCAGTTCTTCGAATTCAGAAATTCAGGAAAACTCGCACATCTTGCCTTCTACGTGTGGTCGAATGCAACCGGAGGCCCCATAAACTCCATAGGCTACTCACAGTTCCCCAACTCGCCGTTCTCCGCGTGGAGAGGTCTTAAATCGGCTGGACTCAAGGATTACACCGGGTTGATGGATGCTGCAGTGGAAAAACTCACTCCTGTTTTCACCGAGAAGGACGACAGTGTCAGGTACGAAAAGGCAAAAGAGGCTGCCAGGTGGGTTGTGGAGAACGGGCTTGTAATACCGCTCTACCAGCTTGCACAGCCCATAATAATGAGAAAGGAGATAAACTACGAGCCATGGCCCCAGGGATTCGTACTGCCATACTACATGAGCTACTGAAACCCTCCCTTTCCTTTTTTTGAGGGACGAACATGGGTGTGTCTTCTGTCTACTTAGTCCGCCGTATTTTTTACATGGTCATATCCATTTTTGGGGTTTCCATAATAGGTTTCGTTCTCTTCAGAATCATACCCGGAGATCCTATACTGATGATGGTCAGTCCAACTGCATCGGTTGAGGACATTGAAAGGCTCAGACACCAGCTTGGCTTTGATCTGCCCATTCACGTTCAGTATGTGAGGTGGCTGTCTGACTTTCTCCACGGAAATTTCGGGACTTCAATAAGATACAATGCAGACGTCATGTCTCTCATACTTGGCAGACTTCCCGCAACCCTCGAGCTCGTGATCGTAAGCATTCTAATTGCTTTTCTCATAGGAGTGGGGATAGGTATTGTCTCCGCGGTGAAATCAGGAGGATGGTATGACAGAATTCTGACGGGTTTTTCATTCCTTGGATTCTCACTCCCTCACTTTCTATGGGGTATTATTTTCATCATAGTGTTCGGGGCGATACTTCAGGTTTTGCCGGTTTCCGGCAGGATAGACATTGATGTATCCGTAAGACAGATAACCGGCTTTTACCTCATCGACACCCTTGTAACCGGAAACCTTGCAGGATTTAAGAGTGCTCTCTCCCACATCATCCTTCCATCAATTTCCCTTGCCCTCAGCCTGATAGCCATCCTGCACAGAACACTTAAATCCAGCCTTCTAAATGTTCTTGAAGAGGACTATATATTCACGGACAGGATGAAGGGGCTTCCCGAGAAACAAATAATTTTCGTCAGAGCACTTAAAAATGCTCTTATTCCAACAATAACAATCCTTGGAGTTCAGTTCACATTTCTGATGGGTGGAAGCATAATCGTGGAGTACATCTTCGGCTATCCGGGGATGGGAACCCTGCTATTTACAGCGGTGCAGTACAAGGACCTTCCCCTTCTGCAGGGAATCGTGATGGTCTATGCCCTCATAGTGGTCGTAACCCAACTTCATTATCGATCTCACGTACACGATTCTGAATCCAAAGATAGAGCTGGGGTGATGATGTTGAGTGACCTGAAAAGATACATGAGCTTTAAAATAGTCTTTGGCCTTGTGATCCTGATCATTCTATTTTTTACAGCAATATTTGCTCCATTTATAGCCCCTCATGACCCCAACGAACAGAACCTCACAATGGCATACAGACCACCATTCTGGATGAAGGGTGGAACCGGAAATTATCCCCTGGGGACGGATAGCCTGGGAAGGGATATTCTGAGCAGGTTGATATACGGGGCAAGGGTTGCGTCAACGGTGGCGGTTGTTGCAACCATATCCACCGCTGCCATAGGCACCTTCATAGGCATGGTGGCAGGATTTTTCAAAGGTTCAATAGATGATGCGATAATGAGGATCGTGGACATCTGGATGTCCTTTCCCCCGGTTCTGCTGGCCCTCGCCCTGATCACAATACTTGGAGTGGGATTGAGAAACGTCATTCTTGCAATTGTGCTGATAGACTGGACGAGGTTTGCAAGGGTGATCAGATCAGAAGCAATAAGTCTGAGAGAGAGGGATTTTATACTTGCAAGCAGGGCACTTGGAATGCCCAGATCCTACATTCTTGCCCGGGAGATCTTTCCCAACGTCGTACCCCTCCTCGTTATACTTTCCACGATCGAGATGAGTATTGCCATAACCGTTGAGATACTCCTGAGCTATGTGGGGCTGGGTGTCAGAGCCTTCACACCATCGTGGGGCTCCATGATCTCAGAAGGGCTCGCTTACTTCAGGGAGGGCTGGTGGGGCATGTTCTTCCCGATGATATGCACAATTGTGGTAATTCTGGGACTGAATGCTCTCGGAGATGGACTGAGAGAGAAAATTGATCCACGTTTGTCATTGATGAGGTGAGAACATGAGAGTGCTTGAGGTGGAAGATCTTGTCGTTGAATTTCTAACAACGAAAGGCATTTTCAGGGCTCTGAATGGAGTGAGCTTTCACGTTGATTACGGGGAAATTCTCGGGCTTGTTGGAGAGTCAGGAACCGGTAAGTCGGTGACGGGAAAGTCAATTCTCAGGCTTCTGCCAAAAAATGGAAGGATTGCTGAAGGGAGGATCCTTTTCAAGGGAAGAAACCTTCTTGACCTGAATGAAGATGAAATGCGGAAGATACGCGGGAGGGAGATTACAGCGGTTCAGCAGGACCCCCTTTCCTCACTGAATCCCGCATTCAAAATTAAGGATCAGATAACCGACATTCTCAGACTCCACAGAGGTCTGGACAAGAATAAGGCTGAAAAAGAGGCTGAAAATCTACTTAAGAGGGTTGGAATACCACAGGCAAGGGATGTTCTGAACAAGTACCCTCATCAGCTCAGTGGAGGGATGTGCCAGAGGGTCATGATAGGGATAGCATTTTCCTGCTCTCCATCTCTCGTCATTGCGGACGAGCCCACAACTGCCCTTGACGTGATTACTCAGGCCATGGTGATAAACCTGATGAAAGAGATGATAAGGGAGCGTAAAACCTCAATAATATTCATAACACATGATCTGTCCCTTGCATCCCACATATGCGACAGGATTGCGGTGATGTACCGGGGAGAGATAGTGGAGATGGGAGAGACCGAAGATATAGTCATGTCCCCGGAACACCATTACACAAAACTTCTCATGGAATCCATTCCAAGGATGGATAGAGATATAAAAACAATCTTCAACGGGGTGAAAACTTGAAATTACCCCTGCTATCCGTAAAAGACCTGAAAAAATACTATGTTGAGCCCCCATCAAGCATCACCGAATATTTCAGGAGAGAGAAAAGGATCGTGAAGGCGGTGGATGGGGTTGATCTGACGGTGGACAGGGAACAGACCTATGGTCTTGTTGGAGAGAGCGGTTCAGGCAAGAGCACTCTGGGCAGGACGGTGATAAAACTTGAAGAGCCCACTTCAGGGGAGATCATTTTCAGCGGGAGGGATATTACGGATCTGAACGAGAAGGAGATGAAGCCAATAAGAAGACACATGCAGATCGTTTTTCAGAACCCCTATTCATCCCTGAACCCGAGGAAAAAGATCAGGGACATCATACTCGATCCGCTTAGAATTCATGGATTTGAGGTGGATGAGGAAACCCTGAAAGAGCTTCTCATCGAGGTTGGTCTGGATCCCGAGTATGCACACAGATATCCCCATCAGCTCAGTGGGGGGGAGAGGCAGAGGGTCGCCATAGCAAGGGCAATGGCATTTAAACCCGAATTTGTGGTTGCAGATGAGGTCACCTCTTCGCTGGATGTTTCTGTTCAGGCACAGATAATAAAACTCCTGAAGAAACTGCAGGAGGAATTCCGCATCTCATACCTCTTCATCTCTCACGATCTGAGCGTGGTGCTTTCAATAAGCGATAGAGTGGGTGTTATGTACAGGGGGAAGATAGTGGAGGAAGGGAGCATTGATGCCATTTCCGAATCACCCCTTCACCCATACACCAACATACTCATCTCCTCAATTCCCAGCCCGGGGAGAGAGTGGAAACCCATAATTCCTGAGGAAAAAATGCATGAAGGTGAGGGATGCAGGTTTTACAGCAGATGTCCGATGGCCAGGGAGATATGTCTGGCATCAGAGCCAGAACTTATAAAAATCGCAGAAGATCACGTGGTAAGATGCTTTCTCTATGAGTGATCCTCAATTTTTTACGGATAATAGCCTGCCCGATTCAACCTGATCCAGCTCTGTCTTTATATCTAAAAATTCGTTTATATCTAAATAATGTAAAAAAAATAATAATAGATAATTATGGTTAGTTGAATTTAAATGTCATCTTCTTAAACTATAATTTTTAAATTATAATTTAATGATATATATCAGCAAATAGATAAGTGGTATCGGTGAATAGAGGATATATGTTTATGCCTTCGATTTTATCGAAATTCACAACCAACCTGATTTCTTACAATTGATACCATGGCATCGACGGGCACAACATAGAAGGCGGTGAATTGATCTAGGATAACACAAACATTGACCCAAAATCACGGTAACATCTATACTTTAAGTATAGATTACAAGTCAACTGTTGAAGTTTTAATTCCGTATTTCAGGCTTCTTAAGCTAAAAATAAAGATTTCGAAGTTGATTTCTTAACGGCTCAATCTTCACTCGTGTTTTGAACTTTCTATGCCTTACTGAAGAAAGAGACCTCCTTTTTTTCACTAAACATCGACTGATTTTGGGATTCAATTATTAGGGAGACCATCCTTGTAACTTTCCTGTATTTATTGCATTTCACTGTTCTTTTCTTTAACCTGCTCTTTAATATCCCACAGCTCAAGTATAAGGTTGATCGACTATGGAAGAATCCTCATATCAAGTTTTGTATCGAGAACACCTAACTCTCTGGGGGCTTGTTATAGATCAAAAATAGAGAGAAGTTATTTAATTCTTACCAAATGCAAATACAATGTTATTTCCTGTTTTAAGCTCAGAATACAAAAATAAATAATAAAAATATTACTTAAGCTTCATGCTGTTAGGCTGAAGTAAAGCCCAACTAGCTGTATCACATCACTGACTATCTCCTGCTTCAAAGCTTGATCATTAGTTGAGAAATACTGACCAACAGCAGCTATAACTGCTTGCAAAACGTCCTGTCTTGATGGAGTTTGAGTTGTCCAGTCAAAGCTTGAATAATATTTGGATACTATTTGTTCTAAAGCATCATCTACGCTGTCCGGGATGATTTCTCCTTGAGAGATCTGGATTGTTGTGTCTCCTCCGATTGTCGATGATGAAGCCTCCATTGGCTGGTATGTGCCTGAGAATGTGTAAATGCCCTCTGTCTGTGGAGCCTGTAGATGATACGTTACTGTGAAGCCATCCGCAGATATATCTGTCACCGTGA
>WAJW01000030.1 GCA_015523685.1 Archaeoglobaceae archaeon | reverse complement strand
CTATTACCCCATCTCCTCCAAGATCCGCAAGCTCAATATCTCTGAATCTGTAAAACCGCCCTCCAAGTGGTTCACTTATACCATCAACATCCCCTCTTATTGTGATCGTATAATCCTCATAGGGAGTGAACGTTCTGTGAAAATTCAAAAATATAACGCTTGAATCTCCTCTTTTCGAAATGTTGTATGTAACAAACCCCCTGGGAGAGTCCGAAATCTCAATATTCCTGCCTGAAAAGGTTGTTGTGAAGGAGTACTCCAGATCTATGCTTGAAGATGAGTTAACATTTTTGAACTTATAAGTGATCACCTCCCATCCGTGAGTGGGTGTCTCGAGAAAGTATTCAACACTGTAGGATAACGTTATGCTCTGCCCATTCACCACACCTGCTGAGACTGCCATCAGGGCAATTATCAGGATCAGAGGAAATATCCGTATATTATCACCTTCAGGGTAACTCTCGAAGAATATATATTTTATATTTATGGTTTCTAAATGGGCTGAAAATGAAACCGGTAAAACTGTGGCTTGAAGAGGAGAGAATTGGCCATGAGATAGTTCCATGTCTAACGGTTATCCTCAAAACACCGGGATGTTCGTGGGCTCATACCGAGGGATGTACAATGTGCGGTTTCAGTAGGGATTCTGATCCGGAGGTCACCCAGCAGGAAATAATAAGTCAGCTGATGTATGCCCTTGAAAAACATCGTGAGATCGATATGATAAAGCTGTTCACATCAGGCAGTTTTTTTGATGATAAAGAAATAACTCCGGAGACAAGAGAGGATATTTTCAGACGATTGAGGGGTCTTAGAATGGTTGTTGTGGAGAGCAGACCTGAGTACATAACCGAAGATGTCTTTGAAAATCTTGATTTCGATTTCAGACTTCAGATTGGAATCGGACTTGAAACCGCAGATGATGAAATCAGGCTTAAATCAATCAACAAGGGTTTTAAATTCAGAGATTATAAGAGGGCTGTAAACATATTGAAGGACAGGAATATTGGCGTTAAAACATATCTCCTTCTCAAACCTCCCGGTCTCACGGAAAGGGAATCGATAGAGGATGTGATGAAATCTATAAAAAAGATCAGGGGGCTCACAGATACCGTATCTCTTAATCCCTGTAATGTTCAGTCCGGAACGGTTGTGGAGAGGCTCTGGAGAGCCGGACTTTACAGACCTCCCTGGCTGTGGTCAGTCGTTGAAGTCCTGAAAGGATCGTATGAGATGGGAGTTGACATTATTTCCGATCCTGTGGGTGCAGGCAGTCAGAGGGGTCCCCATAACTGCAGGAAATGCAGTAAGGATGTTGCGAGATCAATAAGACTGTTTTCGCTTCAAAGAAACATTGATCTCCTCTCTGGCATTGAACACTCATGTGAATGTTATGATCTCTGGCAGACGGTGCTGAATTACGAGAACCATGCGGGAATTATGGAGGTGTGATGTGAAAGTTATCGTCATAGGAGCAGGACTTACCGGGCTGTCATCTGCCCTTGAGCTTTCAGAGGAGCATGATGTCATTGTTGTTGAAAAGGAGGAAGAGGCAGGGGGCCTGGCAGGAACTTATGCAAGAAATGGATACAGAATTGAGAGGTACTATCACCATATGTTCTCCGGAGATGAAGAACTGCTGAATCTTCTCAGAGACCTTGGTTTAGACAGAAAAATTGAATGGAGGATAGCAAGAACAGGGTACCTTATGGATGACACACTGTATCCCCTGAACACGCCACTTGAGATTCTGAAATTCCCATACATTTCATTCATGGATAAAATCAGGCTTGCAGGATATGTTCTAAGATCCAGAAAATTGAATTATGCTGAATTTGATGACATCTCATGTGTTGATGCGATTAAAAATGAACTTGGAGAAAGAATCTATCGCAATTTCTTTGAACCTCTCCTCAGAGGTAAGTTCGGGGAAATGTACAGGGAAATTTCCTATGCCTGGCTTCTGGCGAGAGTTGGTATACGATCTAACAGAGGGGTGAGGGGGGAGAGGCTGGGTTATCTCAGAGGAAGTTTTCAAACTCTGATTGAGAGAATGGTTGACAGGATTCAGAAAAACGGGGGAGAGATAATCACCTCATCACCGGTGAAAAAAATAACGAAAGAGGGTAAATTTACAGTTAAATCGAGAGTGGGGGAGATCAGAGGTGACAGAGTTATATCCACCATCCCTACTCCCGTTCTTGAGAAACTCATTCCAGTGGATCTGCCAGATATAAAATATCAGAGCTCGATATGTGGTCTGTTTTCATTCAAAGAGCCTCTTTTTGACGACGTTTACTGGATCAACGTGAAGGGGGATCACCCATTCGGGGCAATAATAGAGCATACAAATTTTATACCTCCCGAGGAATATGGTGAACATCTGGTTTACACAGCATCGTACACATATCCTTCAGAAATTACATCCATTGATAAAGAGAGCATTGCCCGTCTGCACTCAAGGGCACTGGAGAAAATTTCTTCCAAAAAGCCAGAATGGTGGAGTATCTCTGTATCCAAGTATTCCGGTGTGATATATGAGAAAGGATACATGGGGAAGATCCCGGACTACAGGACGAACATCGAGGGATTGTACGTTGCGGGCATTTTTTCAGAACCGAACTATCCGGAAAGGAGCATGAACGGATCGATAATCGCAGGGAAGGAGTGTGCCCGTGCACTCATGGAAGACATCAATGATATCTAAGCAGTGAGACTGAGTGGCAGAAAAACCAAAAGAAAAATATAATTTAAGACACAAAGATATAAGGCAGAACTCTTATGAGAGGTTGGTCGTGATGTTCCCGTCGCAAAAAGTCAAAAGCCTCATTGGCAAGTTTATACAGGTGGAAATGAAGGGTGAGCAGTCAGTACTGGTGGGTAAGCTGGAGAGTGTTGACGACTACATGAATCTGTTTATGAGTGAGACGACAGAGTACAGAGATGGAGAGAAGGTAAGAACCCTCGGATCGGTTGTTCTGAGGGGCAACAACATCATAATCATACAGCCATTCAACGAATAACAGGAGGATATTCCTCAGATGAAAGATGATGATGTGCTGGCTTTCATTCGAGAGAGAGGTGAGATACTCCAGAAAGATCTCTGGAAAGAGATGGGTATAGACAGCAGAAAATGCTCAAAAATTCTGAAGAGACTGGAAGAACGAGGTATGGTTGAGAGGGAGAAAACCACCGTTGATGGAGTTGTCACATTCAGAATAACCGCCATTCGTAAGCCGGAGCTCAATCATCTTCCTCCCTGTTTTGGATGTCCGGAATCATACTGTGAACCGGCTGAATGTGAAAAGCTTGATGTATGGGTCTGGACCGTGGGAATTAAAATGAGTGGAGAGGATTGAGGATATTCAGTCTCTGGATAGTTTCAGAGCGAGTTCAACAGCCCTTTCAGGGGATTCTGCAAGTATCATCCCCTTTAACTTAACAGGTGGAGCAACAGATATCAACGGCTTTCCCGTTTTCAATGCCACTGCCATTTCTGAGAGTGTTCCATATTCTCCTCCTATTGATATGACCGCAGATGAGGAGTTCACCAGTACGATATTCCTTGCATGTCCCATATCAGTCGCTATGACTACAGAGCAGTAGGGATTTGCCAGTTTCATATCTCCGTGGGGTATTATCCCCACCACCAGACCTCCGTTCTCCCTCGCCCCCCTTGCAGAAGCCTCCATGACACCTCCGAGACCTCCATTAACAAGTATGGCTCCATGCTCTGCTATCAGCTTACCTGTAGTGTAGGCCATTTCCCACATCCTCTCATCACATTCACCTGAACCGATCACTCCTATCTGGGGTTGAATGTGCTTCATACCCTCACATATTTTCGATGAATATTTATGTATTCCACCCCCATCAAAATTCATGAAGGATTCCGGAAAGATCAGTTCATTTCTCAAAACAGGTGAGGTGTACTTCCCTCCAGAGGATATCGTAAAGAATCTTCGGATTAATGAGGAGGTGTATGAGGAAGGAAAAAGAATAGAGGAGTTCTGGGGGAAAATCAGCGAAGAACTGGTCTGGTTCAGAAAATGGGACAGGGTTCTTGAATGGAACCCCCCGTACTCAAAATGGTTCGTGAACGGAAAGCTGAATGCATCATACAACTGCCTGGACAGGCATCTTGATGCAAGAGGGAATAAAACCGCTCTGATATGGGAGGGAGAACCCGGAGACAGGGTAACATACACATACGGAGAGCTTTACAGAGAGGTATGCAGATTTTCAAATGTCCTGAAGGATCTGGGAATAAAGAAGGGAGATAGGATCACCCTGTATCTGCCTATGATCCCCCAGCTTCCAGTTGCAATGCTTGCCTGTGCCAGAATTGGGGCCATTCACAGCGTGGTTTTTGCAGGTTTCAGCCCCAGAGCTTTAAGGGAGAGAATAAACGATGCCGAATCAAGAATTCTGATCACCGCTGATGGTGGATTCAGGAGAGGAAGGATCATACCTCTGAAGGAGAATGCCGATGAAGCTCTTGAGGATGCCCCGAGCATAGAGCATGTGATTGTCGTTGAGAGAACCGGGAAAAGATGGAATAGATATGAGAGAGACCTCACATGGGATGAGGTGATCGAGAAACAGGATACTGAATGCGAGGCAGAGATAATGGACAGTGAGGACGAACTCTTCATCCTTTATACATCCGGAACCACAGGTAAGCCAAAGGGAGTTGTCCATCGAACAGGAGGATACATGGTGGGTGTTCATATTACAGCAAAGTGGATATTTGACCTGAGGGATGATGATATATACTGGTGCACCGCAGACATAGGGTGGATTACGGGCCACAGCTACATTGTGTACGGACCTCTTTCCAACGGTGCAACCGTTGTCATGTACGAGGGTGCTCCGGATCATCCTGCCAGGGACAGATTCTGGGAGATTATTGAAAGGTACGGCGTGACAGTATTCTACACCGCTCCGACCGCAATAAGGAGCTTCATGAAATGGGGGGATGAGTGGGTGAAAAAACACGACCTTTCGATCTTAAGAATACTTGGCACTGTAGGGGAGCCGATAAATCCCAGGGCCTGGGAGTGGTACCACAGGGTTGTGGGAGGTGAAAGATGTCCCATAATGGATACATGGTGGCAGACGGAAACGGGAATGATACTCATATCTCCTCTTCCATTCACGCCCCTTAAACCCGGTTCCGCAACAAAGCCCTTCCCGGGAATTGAGGCTGATGTTCTCGATGAAGATGGAAATCCCTGTAAACCCGGAGAGGGTGGATATCTTGTTATAAAGACCCCATGGCCGGCAATGCTGAAAACCCTGTTCAGGGATGATGAGAGATACATAAAAACCTACTGGGAGAGATTCCCGGGGGTATATCTAACCGGAGATGCAGCTAAAAAGGATGAGGATGGCTACTTCTGGATACTTGGAAGATCGGATGATGTCATAAACGTTTCAGGGCACAGAATAGGGACGATGGAAGTTGAATCTGCTCTTGTGAGCCACCCCGCTGTTGCAGAAGCTGCAGTGGTGGGAAAGGCACATGAGATCAAGGGTCAGGCAATAGTTTCATTCATCATTCTCAAAGAAGGTTTTGATCCGGATGAGAACCTGAAAGAACTTCTCAAGGCTCATGTAAGAGCCGAGATCGGAGGAATTGCAGTCCCGGATGAGATCTACTTCGTTTCGAGCCTTCCGAAAACGAGAAGTGGGAAAATCATGAGAAGGATTCTGAGAGCGATAGAGAGCGGAAAAGAAATAGGAGATACGTCCACACTCGAAGATGAAAAATCTGTAAAAGAGATTCTGGGAAAGAAATAAGGGGTTTTTCCCCCTTTACTTTTTCGCAAGGGTTATTTCAATAGCTGAAACGTTGGCCTTGTCCTCACTGCCTTCCACCGTTTCAGTGCTTATCTGAATGTCCTTCACGTCAACATCAGTCAGAAACCTTTTCCTGACGATCTCTGCCACATCAACAGCCCTTGAGATTGCCCTTCCTCTTGCCTTGATAACGACCTCACCAGCTCCGGTATTGAACTGGGTTATAACGGCCAGAACATAATTCATCACCGGTTTGTTTCCAACAAAGATCACATGCTCTTCCATTGATAACTACCTCCTTTTGTTGTCAGTGTGTTAGGGAAATCGGTTAAAAACTATATTAACTTTTCCTTAATGGCCAGCTCCATGTTCAGAATGGATGCCCCTGCTGCACCCCTTATTGCATTGTGACCCAGAGCAAGATACCTTATTCCCTCTCTTATCCTTCCGACGGTCACCGCCATTCCTCTGCCTGCATTTCTGTCGAGAACAGGCTGTGGCCTGTTTTCCTCATCTCTCACCTCAATGACCTTTTCTGGAGATGATGGAAGATCAAGGGAAGGGAACCTGATGAATTCTCTCTTAACATCCCCGGGGGATGGGTCATCATCCATCACAGCAAAAACGGATTCGAGATGTCCATCCATTACACCAACCCTGTTGCATGATGCGTATATTTCAACATCAGCATATTTGATGTGATCTCCATCCAGCTCCCCGAGAAGCTTGAGGGTTTCTGTTTCAATCTTTTTCTCCTCTCCCGATATGAATGGAATAACGTTGTCGAGGATGGCCATGGAGGGCACACCGGGATATCCCGCCCCCGAAAGAGCCTGCATGGTCGTTACAATTACAGTCCTCAGTGAGAAGTTCATGAGGGGTTTCAGTGTTAGCGTCAGAATGATAGTTGAACAGTTAGGGTTGGTTATGATGCATCCGTCCCATTTCCTCCTTTCTCTCTGCACCTCGATAAGGGCAAGATGATCGGGATTCACTTCTGGAATTACGAGAGGTATGTCCCCTTCCATTCTGTACGCACTTGCATTGCTCGCCACTGTGAAACCCTTTCTGGCGAACTCCGGCTCAATCTTTTTTGCAACATCGCTGGGGAGGGCAGAAAAAACAATATCGGCCTTAACCTCATCAGGGTCCATTTTCACCATTTCCATGTCCTTCACATCTTCCGGGATATCTCTGCTTATTCTCCAGTCAACCTGATCTCCGTATTTTTTCCCTGCTCTCGATTCCGACGCTGAAAGTGACGTTATCTCGAACCATGGATGGTCTGAAAGCATTTCAACAAATCTCTGCCCTATTATTCCCGTTGCACCGAGAATACCCACGGTATAATGTCGCATGAAGATTAGCTTGGATTTAAGTATATTAACATTTAGGTTAAGATTTAAAAGTTAAGAAATCATTTAATCCGGGAATTAAATTTATTATAACTGAATAAAAAATGAGGAATGCTGGTTATCTTCCCTTCCATCTTGG
>WAJW01000029.1 GCA_015523685.1 Archaeoglobaceae archaeon | reverse complement strand
ATTTATGGCAACCACCGGGATATGACCTACCAAAAAATAACCGGAGGTTTCTGCAATATGACAGCTAAACATATCCTGTGGTACTCCAAATCTCATGAACTCAGCTCTCAGATCATTTATTCTTACAATATCCACTTTATAACTATTGTTTTTGAGATATCTTATATAATTTTTACAGCAGTTACAAGATTCAGTTTTATATAACGTAATAACAGCTCCCTCTGCAACACCATATGAATTCTTCTGAGATAAACTCATGTATAATCCAGATGTACCAAAAGCTATAATGATTATGAGAAGCACATATCTGTATTTTTCCATGATCATATAATCCACAAATAGCAAGTGATATTTATAATTAATGTCTGGTTTTCCGGTTAATCCTTTTTCCTCGAAATCTCTGATAGATCTCGGGACAGCTTTCCACATTACCCTCTTAGAACAAGTGCAATCCCACCTATAATTGCAATTCCACCAAGAAGTGTCATGATATCAATGGTCTCTCCAAGAAGGATAACCCCTGCGATTATTGCAACGAGAGGTATGGCAAGGAGAAAAACCGATGCTCTGGAGGCTTCTTCCCTTTCCAGAAAATAATACCACCCCAGATACCCGAGATACGTGGAGAAAATCCCCAGAAATACCACGGAAAATCCGAGTATAACATCTCCAGTTGTAACAAGCCTGCTCAGGGCTGATGGCACAAATGGCATCAGTGGCAGAGAGCCAAAAATTATGGCATAGTTTGTCAGAATTGCATAGTTATATCTTCTCATAAGCCTCTTACCCATAACTGTATAGATTGAGGCGGATATTGAGCTCAGAAGAACAAAGATCACTCCTGCTGCCTTAACATTAAACTCCGGTTCTGACAGAACTGCAACACCAAGAAAGGCCATGAGAATCCCAGTTAACTTTCTTGAGGTGATTGTTTCACTCAGAAACAATCTTGAAAGAAAAAGCACAAAGATGGGAGATGTTGCTATCAGCAAGCTTGCTACACCGGAAGTCACATAGATTTCACCGAGATTTAAAAATACATGATATATTGTAACCCCGAACAACCCGAGAATAAATACCATGGGATAGTCTCTTAACCTCAATTTAAAATTTCCTATGAAGATTGTCCCCATGAAAAACAAATCAGCTACAAAAAATCTCAATCCTGCAAGCTCTACAGGAGTCAGGGTCTGAACAGAATATTTTATAGCAGAAAATGCAAGACCCCAGAAAAGAATCGTTAAGATTAGCACCGTCCATTTGTTTATAACCCTGGCGATTCCGTACATTCATTGTGAAAAACTGGAAGGTCATTAATAACCCATTTGGTAAAAGAACAAAAAAAATAATCTACCGTATAACAACAAATTTTATATACATCCTCCTTATATGCTACCGCGATATGCATTCTGGTCTCTCCTTCGTATTTGATTGCATAAAAAAGCACCATATGTTCTTTGAGTCTGTCCTCCCTCTTATAGCGAGTGAGAATGTAACAAGTCTGAGCGTTAAAAAGGCTCTGGTATCTGATTTTGCTCACAGATACGCAGAAGGAAAGGTTGGTGAGAGATACTATCAGGGATGCAAATATATTGACGAAATTGAAGCAAAGGCAATTGAACTTACAAAAAGACTTTTCAATGCAGAACATGTAAATGTTCAACCAATTTCAGGTGTGACAGCAAACCTTGCTTCACTTTTTGGTCTGACAGAACCCGGAGATACCATCATGGCCCTCTCAATCCCATCAGGCGGACACATCTCTCACAGCAGGCTTTCTGCTGCGGGCATCAGGGGTCTGAATGTGGTCAATTTTCCATTCGATATGGAAAATATGAATATCGATGTTGATCAGACGGAAAAATTAGCCAGAAAAATCCAGCCAAAGCTTTTCCTTCTCGGTTCAAGTGTCTTCCTCTTCCCTCACCCCGTAAAGGCCATCAGGGAGATTGCAGATAATTTTGATTCCTCTATACTCTATGATGGTTCCCATGTTCTCGGTCTGGTTGCAGGAGGGAGATTTCAGGACCCCCTCAGGGAGGGTGTGGATGTTCTTGCTGCATCAACCCACAAAACATTTTTCGGCCCTCAGAGGGGTGTAATACTCTGCAAGAATTCTCTTAAAAAGGTAATAGACAGGAGTGTATTCCCCGGTATTGTGAGCAACCATCATCTTAACTCTCTTGCAGGATATCTCGTGTCTGTAATGGAAATGCTTGAATTCGGAAAACAGTATGCGGAGCAGATCATTAAGAACGCAAAAACACTTGCTGAAGAACTCCATTCCCGGGGGTTCAATGTACTCTGTGAGCATCTTGGATTCACGGAATCCCACCAGGTTGTTGCAGATGTATCTGATCTCGGAGGGGGGAAAAAGGTTTCCGATACCCTTGAAAAAGCCGGGATTATCATCAACAGTAACCTACTACCATGGGACGATCTCAAAAATTCTCATAACCCCTCCGGTATACGACTCGGTGTTCAGGAGATTACCAGGCTCGGGATGAAGGAGGAGGAGATGGTGGAGATTGCCAGACTGATAGCAGATGCGGTCATCAATGGAAAGGATTTGACGAAAATAAAGGAAGATATAGTTGAGCTCAAAAAGGAATTCAATACAGTTGAATACTCATTTGATAAAAATCCTGCCTATGACCTGCCAGAGATTAGGTGGTGATAAAAGGCAAAAAATTTATAAAATGTGCCGGAGTGGAGAGAGATACGGGATTTTCATTCAGGAAGATTTCCAGAAATCCTGCTCATCCGAAAAATATATAAAATAAACCTCTGTTGAGGTCATCTCAACCTGAAAGAGGGACTAAGATGCTTGAGAAGCTCGAAGAAAGGATTGCTGTGTTACAGAGGGAATTGAAGGAATACGAGAGCCACAGAGATGAGCTGAATCTTCTTGCAAGAGAAATGGTTACAAAAAGAAACGAACTCAACCAGAAGGTCAAAGAGCTTCTCGAAAAGGCCAGAGAGCTAAAATCCGAGAGAGATTCTCTGAACGATCAGGTCAAAGAGCTCAGAGCTGAGAGAAATAAACTCAACGAGAAAATTGATAAATTGTATGATAAGGTTGACAAGCTGAGAAGGAAAATTGATTCAAAGAGTGGTGGCAGACCCCTGAGAGAACTTCAGAGGGAGATAAACAGGCTGGAGTTCAAACAGCAGACCGCGGTTCTAACAGTTGATAAGGAGAGACAGCTTGTTGAGAAAATTTCAAGGCTTAGAGAAGAACTTGAAAAGAGAAAAAAACAGCTTGAACAGAATGCCGAGCTCAGAGAACTGTTGAAGGAGATAAGAGAACTTAAACAGCAAACAGGTCTTCTTTCCAGAAAGATAAAGGAGATAATGGAGAAGGCAAATGAATACCACAACCAGATGGTTGAACATTTCAAAAAGATAGATGAGCTTAGGGCGGAGGCAGATAAAGCCCATCAGGAATTTATCAATGCCAAGAACAAGGCTGACGAGTACCACAAGCTTGTGGTGAGAACAAAGAAGGATATCAAGGACTTTGAGAAGGTTGTCAAGGCACTCAAACTCAAAAGTGCAAAGACAAGAGAGCAGATTGAGCGTGAAAAACTCAAAAAGAGGGCTCAGGAAATATACGAAATGTTCAAGAGGGGAGAGAAGCTCAGCACCGAAGATATCCTTTTACTTCAGAGGGCTGGATTCATATAACCTCGCGATCATGAGAAATATTTTATAATTTCCTGTTCCACAGAACTCTGTGAGACCACTGAGAGTTCTTGCAGGTTCCATAGGATTCTTCACCGCAATACCGGCAGGAAACGGAGAGAAGTTTGATGAATTCCTCAACCATCTTGAGGTCATTCCTCTCACCGGAACAATAGTGGGGGGGATTTTAGGCTTAATAACATACATACTTTCCTCTTTCGACCGGCTCCTTATACTATTTCCAATTGTTTACCTTTTGATTGAGGGCATAAATCACATCGATGGCCTTGCAGATTTTGCTGATGGAATTTACGCTTCAGGTGATAGAGAGAACAAGATACGGGCCATGAAAGACGTGAATACGGGTGTGGGAGGAATAACTGCAGTAATCATGTATTTTTTCCTCATCACCTATTCCATCTTCGTGATTGAATCTCCTCTTCAGAAACTGCTTGCCCTCACCCTTTCCCAGACCTATTCGAAGCTCGGTATGCTACTTCTCCTTGGAAGTGGTAAACCGGCACATTCAGGTCTCGCCGATATGTTCATCAGAAAGATAAACACGGTCAAGATCATTACAGGAATTTCCATAGCAGTACTTGTCAGCACAATCTGGATTCCGGAAAGCATCTATGGTCTTATCCTCTCAATATTTATCACATTTACAGTCCTGAAACTTGCAAAAAAACATTTTGGTGGGATTTCCGGAGATACTGCAGGCGCTCTAAACTGTATTGTGTTTGCTTCAGAACTGCTATTGTTTGGTGCCATCTCATGAAAGCGATTGTAATGGCTGGTGGAAAGGGCAGTAGAATGAATCTTCCAGTGGAGAAGCCCCTGATTAAATTGCTTGGAAGAGAACTGATATTCCATGTGATAAGTGCTCTTCATGCCTCGAGATTTGTAGACTCCATCACCGCGATAACCTCTCCATCCACTCCCGAAACTGAAAACAGGCTGAAAATTAATAAAATCAGCTTTTTGAGGGGCCCGGGAGATGGTTACGTGAGAGATATGCAGTGGGCCATTGCCACACTCAGGATTGAAGAGCCGGTGGTGGTTTGTTCCGCCGATATCGTCTTTTCTGATCAAAGCCTTGTGGATGAATTGATTGAACTTTACAATAAATCAGCATTTCCTGCCCTTACCGTCGGAAAACTCACGGGATGTGATATTGAGCATCTTGGATTCAACATTTTGGACGGGCGGCAGATGGATGGGGAGCAGAAAGAGGTGATAGTTTTACTCAATGAGGACAGGCTGATAAATGTTAATACGGTTGAGGATCTAAAAAAGGCAGAGGATATGCTGGGGAATAGAGATGAACGATGCTGATCTTGAAAGGAAGAGGGATATCCTGCTGAATAAACTTAAAAACGCATATGGTGTGAGCGATGAAGTTATTTCCGCCATGAGAAAAGTGCCAAGGCACATATTCGTGCCGGAAAACGTGAGAGCAAGGGCCTATGACGACACCCCCCTTCCCATCGGGAGAGGTCAGACCATCAGCGCCCCCCACATGGTGGCCATAATGTGCGATCTCCTTGATGTAAAGAAAGGGGACAGGATTCTTGAGATCGGAGCTGGATCGGGATATCATTCTGCGGTTCTTGCAGAACTCACTGGCAGAGAGGGGATGGTGATTGCAGTTGAGAGGGTGGATGAGCTGGCAGATCTCGCGAGGAGGAACCTCAGGATGGCAGGGTATGAAAACGTTAAAATTGTAAAAGGGGATGGAAGTCTTGGATATCCGGAAAATGCCCCCTACGACAGGATAAACGTAACATGTTCGGCCCCAGATGTCCCTCCTCCACTTCTCGACCAGCTCAGAGAGGGTGGAAGGATGGTGATACCCATTGGAAGGCATTTTCAGGAACTCTACCTTGTTATAAAGCAGAGGGGAAAAATCAAAAAAATTCCTGAAGGTGGTGTTATGTTTGTTCCCCTCATTGGTGAGTACGGTTTCAGAGAAGATGAGGTGTAGAGGATGAAATGGGATAGGGTTGTGGATCATATAGTGGACTTCATAAGGCAGAAAGTTGATGAGAGCGGAAGTGACGGAGCCGTTGTCGGATTAAGTGGAGGAATAGACTCGTCCCTGACAGCATTTTTAACCGTCAGAGCTCTGGGAGAGGAGAGAGTACTGGGACTGATTCTCCCTGAAAGGGGAGTAACTGCAGAGAGGGATATAGAAGATGCGGAGCTTGTCGCCCGTACACTTGATATCGAGCACCGTATCATTGACATATCCGGGATATTCGGTAAATATCGCGACACTCTCATGATTTCTGATGATGAGACGATACCTTCCGGGAATCTAAAGGCCAGAATCAGAATGAACATTCTATATTACCATGCAAATAAATTGAACAGGATAGTGGTGGGCACAGGAAACAGAACAGAACTTCTCGTGGGCTATTTCACAAAGTACGGTGATGGTGGAGTTGATATTCTCCCAATAGGATTTCTCTATAAAACAGAGATTTTCGAACTGGCCAGGCAAGTGGGAGTTCCCGGGAGAATAATATCAAAAACACCCACCGCAGGTCTGTGGTCGGGTCAGACTGACGAGGGAGAGCTTGGAATAACATACGAGGAGCTGGATTCGATCCTGAAGGCCATGGAAAAAGAGGGAGAAGATGAAAAGAAAGTGGCGCTATCCACAGGTCATGATATCCAGGAAGTAAGAAGGGTCTTTGAAATGGTCAGGAAAAGCGCACATAAAAGAGAGCTTCCACCGATCCCCGAGAGACCTTCATTTCTCAGGCATTAAATACGGATACCCAGATAACCGGAGATGCTGACGGTAATGGCAAAATGAAGTTCTGCAACCAGTAGCCATAACCCGAGTGTTTTTGTTCTCAGATCCTTTATAATACTCAGCAGGGTTATGAAAACCGGAATGGGAAACAGGATGAGCGAAGTAATCCCAAAGATGTATGCGGTGATGAAAGTGTAAGCAACCAGCACCGTGAAAAAGGGGACGGGGGATGAGCTGAATATTCTCTGATCCGCAAGCAACACGCCCCAGAGAGATAAAATAGCAAATAGGCCCCAGTAAAGGATGAAATTCTCAGATTGGCCACCTGTGGATGCGATAAAAGGATATGGCAGTGTGAGGAGTATGGATCCCAGAATCACATAAAGTCTGAAACTTTTCCTTGCAAAATAAACGAGCAGGAATAAAGGAAGATACACAAGGAGAACAAGCCTTGAAAGCTCTGAAAACATGAGGACAGTGATCATGAGTACAGGAGAGATGACACTTACAGGATGAAATTTTTTTCCTTCAAAAAACTTCGAATGGGCACCCTGGACTGTGAACAGCATTAAAAGACCTGCTAACGTGGCTGTTGCTGATATAAAATCAAGCTTCCGGATGCTCCCGATACCCAGAATCATTCCTGCAATCCATATGCTGGTCGCTCCGTGCATCTTTGGTATGAGGTTCATGCTTTCAGAGTATCATCGTGGGAATACGTTCTAAAACTTCCCCCTCACACTTCAGGTGTTTCTTACGGAAAAGTTATATATGTGTCCTGCTCTGCATCACTGAAAAGGAGGTGTACCGTTGGCAAGGAGAAAAGCGAGGAGAGTGAAGGACAAGTGGAAGGGCAAGCAGTGGTACAGATTGATTGCTCCTGAATTCTTCGGCAGTGCAGAAATAGGGAGCACGATAGCAGATGACCCGCAGAAGGTGATCGGCAGAACGGTGGAGATCACACTTGCATCTCTGATCAACGATTATTCAAACCAGAATGATTACAAAAAGCTCACGTTTCAGGTCTCAAATGTATCCGGCGATATGGCCTACACCAGACTAACCAAATTTGAGATGACAAGGGATTACATGACGAGCCTTGTGAGGAGAAGGACATCAATGATCGGCGATGTTATCGATCTGAAAACCAGAGATGGATATACTCTCAGAATCAAACCGGTTGCATTTACGATAAAAAGATGTCAGAGTTCACAGAAGAGAGAGATCAGAAGAGTTATAAGGGATACCATCGTTAAAAGAGCCTCGGAACTCGATTTTGTGCAGTTCATTCAGGAGCTTGTTCTCGGGAAAATCGCCTCAGATGTTTACAAATCGGCAAAGACTATATATCCTCTGAGAAGAGTCGAGATAAGAAAGCTTGAAATTCTATCTGAGCCAAAGTTACAGCATATCGAGGAAAAGGCAGAGGCAACCGCCTGATTCTGTGAATTTTATCCTGCAAATCTTTATTATTCCATAACTAAAGCAGAGTGAGCTTTCAGATGTCTGTCATGGGAGAGGGAAAAAATTTATATTTACACCAGATGTAAACCATCGGTTATGCATGACTTCGGATATGGAATGCCATTTGGCCTGGGATTTTTCGGTTTCTGGATGGGGTTCTGGTGGATAGTATTCCTTATAATCGGATACCTCGTTTACAGAGACGCGGAAAGCAGGGGGATGAACGGAGTTCTATGGTTCATTCTGGTCATTCTCCCAATGGTGGGGATACTGTTTCTCATCATATACGTCATAGTACGGGAGACCTCATCTTCGGGAACAAAACGGGCCGGTGCACTGGAAATTTTAAAGGAAAGATATGCCAGAGGAGAGATAACGGAGGAAGAATACAGGAAGATGAGGGAAGAGCTTGAAAAATGAAAATATGGATGAACATCCCCATGAAAATGGTATGAAAATGGAAGATCACCGGAATGGAAATTCTCACAGTGATGGCAGTAAACAATCAGGTCATGTTCACAGTGGGCATCAGCACATGATGCTCGAGTTCAAAAAACGTTTCTTCATCTCCACTCTTGTAACGATACCGATTCTCATTCTCTCCCCACTGATCCAGTCAATACTGGGATACAGCCTCAGATTTGAAGGCGATATTTACGTCCTCTTTTTGCTATCCTCATTCGTTTATTTTTACGGTGGATATCTGTTCATAAAAGGATTTTTCGACGAGCTTAAACGGAAAAGCCCGGGAATGATGACGCTCATCTCCGTTGCCATAACATCCGCCTACGTTTACAGCTCGGCGGTCGCCTTTGGGCTGGAAGGAAAAGTGTTCTTCTGGGAACTTGCCACCCTGATCGACATCATGCTTCTCGGTCACTGGCTTGAGATGCGCTCGATTCTCGGTGCGTCAAGGGCTCTTGAAGAGCTTGTTAAGATCATGCCCTCCTCCGCTCATCTGGTAAAAAATGGGGAAACGGTGGATGTGAAAGTTGAGGAACTTAAACCCGGAGATCTTGTGATTGTCAAACCCGGGGAAAAAATCCCGATAGATGGAGTTGTTGTTGAGGGCGAAACAAGTGTCAACGAGGCAATGCTAACCGGAGAGAGCAAACCTGTGACCAAAAAGAAGGGAGACGGGGTGATAGGTGGATCAATAAATGGAGAGGGCTCAATTACAGTTGAAGTTAGAAAAACGGGGAAAGACACGTACCTCAATCAGGTTATTGAGCTTGTTAAAGAAGCACAGGAGAGTAAATCAAAGACCCAGGATCTTGCAAACAGAGCGGCCTTTTTCCTCACCATTATCTCTCTTGGTGTCGGCGCCCTTACCTTCATGGTCTGGACTCTTTTTCAATCGGATCTCACATTTGCGGTTGAAAGGGCTGTTACGGTGATGGTTATCGCATGTCCTCATGCCCTCGGACTTGCAGTTCCTCTGGTTGTTGCAGTTTCCACATCCATTGCTGCCAGAAACGGGCTGTTGATAAGGGACAGACGTGCGTTTGAGAGGGCAAAGGATGTCAGGGCTGTTGTTTTCGATAAAACCGGAACCCTTACAGAAGGTGAATTCGGAGTTACGGATGTGCTGACCTATGATATGGATGAAAATAAGGTTATTCAAATTTCAGCAGGCCTTGAATCGAAATCGGAACATCCAATAGCTCAGGGGATTGTCAGAGAACTGGAGAAACGGGGCATTGATCCGGTGGAGATTCAGGAGTTCAGGGCCATTCCTGGCAAAGGCGTGGAGGGTAGGATCAATGGAAAGATCTACAGAGTTGTCAGTCCCGGTTATCTCAGAGAGAATGGCATGGAACTGAAGGATGATCGAATTGAAAAGATAGCTGAGCAGGGAAAAACGGTTGTTTTCCTTATCGAGGATGATTCAGGAAACATGAAAGTGAGAGGAGCCATTGCCCTTGCGGATATGATCAGAGAGGAGTCAAGAGAGGCTATTGCCATGCTGAAAGAATTGAACATAAGGGCAATGATGCTCACCGGAGATAACAGATTTGTTGCAAACTGGGTTGCGGAAGAGCTTGGTCTCGATGAGGTCTTTGCTGAGGTTCTCCCCCATGAAAAGGCTGAAACAATAAAAAAGGTTCAGGAGCGGTATGCAGTGGCAATGGTTGGTGATGGGGTTAACGATGCCCCTGCACTTGCTCAGGCCGATGTCGGCATTGCAATCGGGGCTGGAACGGACATAGCCATTGAGACCGCAGATATAATTCTTGTGAGAAATGATCCAAGAGATGTTGTATCCATACTCACCCTCTCAAGGAGTACCTACGGGAAAATGATCCAGAATCTCATATGGGCAACGGGATACAATGCTTTCGCCATTCCCCTTGCAGCGGGCATTGCATATTCTCTCGGAATCCTCCTTACTCCTGCAATGGGTGCGGTTCTCATGACATTGAGTACCATAATCGTCTCCATCAATGCAAAGCTCCTCAGGTAAAAATATACACAATCATGCTGATAACAAAATATTTTACTTTAGAGATTTATTATCCATCATGGAGACGAGGGACATTCTCATAGTAATAGCAATAGCGTTATCAGCATTCGCAGTTGGAATGAATTTTACAAGCACCATGATGTCCAGCAGAATGCCATCCATTCCCTCCCAGCCTCCTCACGTGGAGGAGCTGACAACACCTTACAGATCCAATGGAGAGATGATATTCATGACGGGAGTAAACGAGAGGGGAGAGAGGATTCCTTTCACCGGAGGTCCTCAGTGGCTCTTCATGCATGGTGGAGGATGTGCCAGCTGTCACGGCATCGATGGAAGGGGTGGCATATATCCCATGATGTGTGGAATAAAAACCCCTGATATTAGGTATTCGACCCTGACGCAGAAACACGGAATGAGTGAGGAGGATATAAAGATCGCCATAACCCGGGGAATCGGAGACGAGGGAGAGGAATTGGACTACTGCATGCCGAGGTGGCAGATGACCGAAAAAGATCTGAATGATGTGATCGACTACCTGAAACAGCTCGGTTAACCTTACCAGATTGCTATATAAAATCGGAAAGCTTTGACTCCTTCAGTTTTTTTCTATTTTTTACAGCATTCAGGAGCTCTGCAATCTTTTCAAAATCCATTGAAAATTCTTTCTCAAGCTGTTTTCTGTAAAGAACTGCCGCAGGATGGTAAACAGGAATCAGAACAGCATCACTCCATGCCTTTATTCTGAATAGTTTTCCCCTCACCCGTGAGATCCCTGAAAAAGGTATGGAAAGGTGATCGAAGAGAGTTCCGGTGGCAAATCTACCAAGGCAGACTATTAT
>WAJW01000028.1 GCA_015523685.1 Archaeoglobaceae archaeon | reverse complement strand
TTTTAATGCTTCTTCAATCACTTTTCTTTGAGTTCTATAAATTTTAGTATACTTTTGTAAAATGTTGTACATTTCATCTGAGATTATGGTACTGAATCGCTTTGCCATGCTATATCAATATAGTAAGGTCCTTGCCAAACCACCACCTAAATCTTAACTCTAACACTCCTAAACCAGAAACAATCATACCATTTAACTCTTCATGAAAAAGTACATTATCATATGACTCTATTCTCGGAAAAAACCAACTAAAAACCGTAAAATCTATGTAGGAGGAGGTATAAGCCTCCTCCGGGTGAAAGCGTGGAAATACCACTTGTAGTCTGCCAAACAGACTACAGATGGCAGTTACTGGCAAATATACTTAAGATTTTCGATTCAAGAAAAAGCAGGCAGATACTCGCAACTTACAGGCCAGTAAACCCAGCAACAGCAGTTATCAAGATCGTTCTGACTTCGATGTTCTTCTCGACAACCATTTCTCACGTTGTAAACGAGTTAAAGCAGAGAAAGGAGCTGAGAGAGTTCTTAGGAATAAACAAAGTCCCAAAAGAGGATTACATCTATTCTTTCCTGTCTAAATTTGATTTAAACGACTTTACAGCTATGATTCTGAGAATTCTGAACTCGATAATCAAAAAAAGGGCAAGAAACTCTAAGCTGATCATAGATTGCACAGACGTAAGCGTTGACATCAACTGCTTCAGGAAACCAGTCAGACAGAAAGATCTCGAAGGACTACAAATGGGGCTACTCGGCAAAGGGATTGTTTATTGGAATGAAGCTCACTCTGGTTTTAGAGCATCCTTCTCTCAAGCCTCTTCTTTTCCTTTTACATCCAGCCAATAAGCATGAGGCTAGGATCTTTCAGGAAGTCTTATATGAGCTCAGAAGAAGGAGAATAATCAGAAGAGGGGATGTAATAATCATGGACAAGGGATTCTACGCCTACAAGAATTACTTAATCGGGATGAACGAATATAGAGTTGTCCCTTTGATTTTTCCAAGAAGTAATTTCAAGCTTGAAAGGCTGGATGGATTGCTTAGCTATCCTTTGAGCATTTTTTCTAACAACTTGAATAAGGAGAAGAGGTTATTCAAGAGTTTAAAGGCAAAGTTGATGAATTTGTTGCGGGGATGGCCGGAGTTCAAAGCTATTAGGTCTGCCATTGAAGATGTGTTCAAGCTCGCAAAATCATTTGGTTTAAGGAGATTACACCGCTATACCAGTAGGTCTGTGCTGAAATTCGCAGCTCTGAATGTACTTTTAGTAGGGATAGTCGTTGCAATGGGTTTTAGAGAAAAGAGGGTGTTGCAGAGGCTGTCTGAGATGTGATTGAGTAAGGACCCTAAAAGGAGTTTGTATTTTTTTCACAATCTATCTTCAGAATTCATGGTAATTCCCTATATCAGACCCGTTTCAGTGAGTTTTCTTGAAATTGTATAGATCACATCATTTATTACAGATTTTACATGTTCTCTGCCTGAATTTATTTGCTCTCTCGTTTTCTGCCAAACTCAGTTTCAAAGAAAATGCTGTAAAAAATATTTGTATCAACGAATATCAAAGTTTCACCTCTTCTTCAAATTTCCTGAACTCTGAAATTGATGATTTGCCCAGAATCTCTCTTGTACAGCTCCAATCATCTCTTGCATGATGCTAATTATTGCATAAACCTGGAGAAGTTCCTTTGCCACGGGAAAAAATGATCTCGGTTAAACATCAAAACATCTTAGGAAAACTTTATATAATATATCAAATTCTGACATATTGGTGATATCATGAAAATTGAGAAGGTGAAGAAACAGAACATCTATGGGACATGCAAATGTCACAGAAGCTGTGCATAGGTGATGCCACATTGAACGGAAAAACGTTTTCAATTCTAATTTTTTTTATCATCATCCTGGGTTCGATATCCACCACAGATGCAAGACCCGCATATATAAAGAATCTCGCAGAATTTCCTGATGAGGTAAAGCTCTGCACAACCTGTCATATCCAGTCATCAGGTTCAGGCCCTCTGAATCCATTCGGGAGGGATTTTGCCAAAAATGGAAGGGTTATCACACCAGAGCTGATGAATAAAGACTCGGACGGTGATTCTTTCTCAAATCTTGAGGAACTCAAGGCAGGTTCAAACCCGGGAGATGCGAAAAAAACACCTGAAAAGAAAAAAAGCCCTTCCCCAGGTATATCTCTTATAATCTCTTCAGTGGTTATTGCCTTCATTCTCAGATGGGTTAAAAGGTGACCATCTTCTTTATCCAGAAACTTCATCAAAACCCCATATGCCGTTTTGACCAAAAACTTAATAAACCAAAAATCTTGATTTAAATCAAAAAAAATTTATTATGATGAAATCATATGGAGGTATGAAATGAAGGTCAAAATTACTGTAATATGTCTTGCCATGCTGTTTGCAATATCTTCATCCACTGCATCCACGTTTCATGGAGACGTGGAAAGAACAGGGTTTTTCAATGCAACCGGCTCCAAAGCTCCTGGAATTCTCTGGACGGTGGATCTTACAGGACTTGTTGATTCATCTCCTGTTTATGTAAACAACACCGTATATGTGCAGAACTGGTATGGCTGGGGAACATGGAACCCTGGATTGTATGCCATCAATGCTTCAACAGGGCAGATTCTGTGGAAAAATTCCGCAATAACGGGTGCATCCACACCAGCTGTGTACAACGGAAGGATCTATATCGGAACACTTGCTGGAGATCTATATGCAGTTGATACCACTAATGGTCAGGTAATATGGAAGAAGACCCTTGAAACAAATCCGATGTGGCATGGGATTGCCTCCTCACCCCTCATATACAACGGAACTTTATACGTAACAACATTTTCAGATGGTACTCTGCATGCTCTTGATCTTTCCGGAAATGAACTCTGGAATGTGACGACAGGCGGTGAAATTTCCCACTACACATCTCCAGCGGCATACAACGGCATGATTTTCTTTGCGGGAAATTCATCCGGAGTAAATGCTCTGTATTCAGTTAACGAAACTGGCGGTATTTTATGGACTTTTACCGTTAACGGAAAGATTCTCGATACACCCTCCACAGGCTATGGAAAGGTTTTCTTTGCCACTTCAACCAGACTTTATGCTGTTGATTTAAATGGAAATGAAGTCTGGAGTATACCATTCAATGGAACCCTATCTACTCCTGCAATTGCCTATGGAAACATCTATGTGGGATCTTCTGAGGGCAGGCTATACAGCATAAATGCTTCAACCGGTAACATTCTCTGGAGCTACACGGCAAATGGTAAAATTGACTCATCTCCTGCCGTGGCAGATGGCGTAGTGTATTTTGGAACAAATACGGGTAACGGGACAGTTTATGCCCTTTCTGCCCTTACAGGCGATGAATTATGGAAGTATTCCCTCAATCCACCATCTGGCTCGTATTACAACATCATGTCCTCTCCCTATGTTGCAGGAAACAGAGTATTCATAGGCACGGATAGCGGTAAGGTCTACTGTTTTACACCCATCATATGGAATGGGACTGTAGACATAAACCCTGCAGAGATCAACATTAAGCTGGAGGATGGTTCAACAGCATCTGTTTCGGGCAGTTCTGTGCTTTCAGCGCTTGTAAAAGCCTCGCAGATAGGGGGGTTCAATGTCACAGTTTCATCTTCCAGCTGGGGTCTTTATGTTGAATCCATAAATGATATCCTACCACAGGGATGGGTTGGATGGATGTACACGGTAAATGGAGTCTCGCCACCTGTAGGTGTCGCGGATTATAATCTGAACTCTGGAGATGTTGTTGAATTTTATTATGGAAGCTGGGGCGTAAAGCCCGAAAATGCTGAATATCGTGTTATAATCACAGCAAACCTCACCAATATCATCTGGAACGGTTCAGTTAACCTGAAAATGGGTAACTTTACCGTGACGGCAAAGAGCGGTAAAAATTACAGCATAAACAACATCACAGCACTTGGTGCACTTGATCTGGCAAGCAAAACGGGGAACTTCAACTACACAGTGGATGATTCGTGGTATACATCATACAACCTGTTAATGGTGGATTCAATAGCGGGAATTTCAAACAATGGAACTTCAGGATGGATGTACTGGGTGAACTATCCTGTAGATCCAATGCCCATGACCGGGGCGAACAACTTCACGGTTAAAGACGGAGATGTTGTTTACTGGTACTATTCACAGAGCATGAACGATACCCCGTCTAACTCAATTGCAGTTGTAAAGATAAAGGTAACAACCGAGAAGGCAACCATTGAGAACTTTAACGTTTCCTCTGCACAGCGTGGAGGATATGCAACGGCATGGGTGAATGCCACTGCATCCACTGCAGGATGGTACGTAATTGTTGTAAGTGGAACGAACAGTGCTGGAGAACCCCTCGCAGGAACCGGGACTGCATACATAAACAAGGGCGAGAAGGTTAGAGTACCTGTGTTAATACCCATACCCCTGCAAGCCAGAACCGGTAAATACGAGCTGTATGCTGGAATCTACGCTCTGGATACATATCCTGACAGTGTTTTGAAGATTGTGGGTCCACAGAACTGCGAGGTGAAATGAGGTGAAATATTTTCCGCTGGTGATAACATTTCTTGTTCTTAGTCTACTGGCAAATCCGGCCTCAGGTCTTACAATGAGCGTTCAGGAGAGTGGTTCGAGCGGGACAGTCAAGGTAACACTTGATAAACCTGCGTATGTAATATTCAGGATGAACAATGGAACGCCTGTATACACGTACGGACAGACGGTATATTTCACTCCGAAAATCCCGGGAACACTGTTTATAGAGGCTATTTCGGGTGATGAGAGAGCCACAGATTATATTACCATATCAAAATCAGGAAAGCCGAGATCATACACTCCCTCCCCTGACATCCTGCCATCCGGAGTTTTTTCCAAGTCGGCCTATAACACAGGAAAGACCTATACCTTTAACTGGAGAACCGCCCTTGGAGCCCTGGAAAAAGCCTCGAGAATGAAGGGCTTTTCATATAAGATAAAGGAGACCTCCTGGGGACCTTTTGTTGAATGCATTGATTACAGTGGAAAAGAGGTCTGTGCTGGTGATGAGGTCTCCACATCTGGCTGGATGTACTGGGTGAACTATCCCTCAGACCCTCTCCCCGGAGTTTCTGCAAATGAATACTCCATTAAGGAAGGAGATGTGGTTACATGGTATTTCTCAAGAAATATGAGTGAAACTCCGGATACATCTCCTTACAAAATAACGATTTCCATTGGCAATGGATTCTACATTCAGAGTATAGATGTGATGTGGAGCGGAAAAGGTTCCCCCATATCA
>WAJW01000027.1 GCA_015523685.1 Archaeoglobaceae archaeon | reverse complement strand
TAATTGAAGAAAAGAGGTCATCTGAATCTCGGTCTCTTAGACAGGTAAGGTGGAAGGGGTAGAAGAGCTGATGGTCTTCCCTCCGTCTCCTTCTGGATCCTCTGTTTGAGTTCCTCGACCGTCATCTTAACTTTCTTCTGGTTTTTGACGGTACTTTCTTTCCTCACGGTCACGGTTAAGAGCCCTGTTCGTTCTTCCTCCTCTCCCACAACCACAACGTATGGAATCCATTCTCTTCCCGCATCTCTGATTTTTTTCCCGAGGGTCTCATTTCTGTCATCAAGGTCGACTCTAAATCCACCAAGTTTTTTCATGAGATCCTCTGCAAATTTCAGGTATTTCCCGGAAACCGGAATTATTCTCACCTGAATCGGAGAAAGCCATAGGGGGAATGATGGGAGATTGCCTTTTTCCGTATCCATATGGGCCTTCTCAAGGAGAGCATATATGCATCGTTCTATAGCTCCGCTGAGAGAACAGTGGAGGATAACAGGCCTCTTTTCCTGCCCGCTTTCATCTATAAAAGATATGCCGTATCTTTCTGCATTCTCAACATCGATCTGAACTGTCGAGAGGGCGCTTGCCTTTCCCAGGGCATCGATGAAGTTGAACTCGAATTTAAGAACAAAATAAAAGAACCTGGAATCCCACATCTCTATGAGAACGGGTTTTTTGATTATATTGACGAGTTCCTGAATAAAATCTCTGTTCTCCCTGTAGAAATCTTCTGTCATCCTTATTGCCACCTCGTAACTTTCAGAAGGAATGCCGATGGTATCAAGCACCTCCATGCTCAACCTGTACTGCATCTGAAATTCATCCATTGCCTGCTTCATGTCCCTGCATATCGTGTGCATATCGGGCATGGTGAAGGCTCTCAGCCTCCTCAGCCCCACCAGCTCCCCCCTCTGTTCTTTTCTGAAACTGTATTTCGTGAGTTCAACCAGCTTGATTGGAAGAGCTCGATACGGGAGAACCATATCATGTGTCATGAGAAACTGGCCAAAACATGCTGCAAATCTGAGAAAGAGCTTTCTTTTTCCCTCAATAATGTACTGTCTGGCAGGAAATCTGTCGAGGTATCTCCTGAGAGTTTCATGCTGTTGACTGTACATGATGGGAGTCTCCACTTCCATGGCCCCGTATTCGACGCATTTCTCCACCACATATCTTTCCAGAAGAGATTTGATCAGCCTGCCTTTTGGATAATACCTGAGGTTTCCCGGATCAGAGGCATCTTCATAGTCAGCTATTTCCAGTCTCTGCATGAGCTCAACGTGAGGGGGGGTCCTATCCACAACTCTCGACTTGGATATTTCGTAGTCTGCAAATTTTTTGAGATTTTCAAACCCGGAAAAATCGAATTTATCAACATCCACCAGATTTCCATCCGGAGTTAAGATGTACCAGTGAGATACAGCCTTTTTTTCGGCCTGAAGAGCCTTTGATTCCTTTACCGGGGTGATCGTTTTTGAAAGCTCGGAGAGTGGATGGCCCTTGCATGAGATGTTGAAGGCCTTGTACCATCCGAAAGGAGCTCGATGAACCTCAAAACCCTCAATGGAACTTTCAATCTTTTTCAGGATTTCAACTGCAGTTTCAGGTGGTGCGAGATCCGGACTTAGATGAGCATACGGGTACAGGAGGATTCTCTCTGCTCCTATTTTTTCGGCAACATCTGTGATTTCTCTGACGGCCTGTTCCACTGTGCTATCATCATCTCCATCCTCAACTGCGGTAAAAACAACAAGAACCTCCTCGAGATATTTCCTCTTCATCGCGTTATCAATTTTTTCTGCGAATCTGGTCTTCTTTTTTGCCTCGTATTCCATGTGGTCGGCGTGAACGAGAAGCAATCGCATGTGACGGGAGTACCCTTCACTCCTGATAAACTTTACTGAATTTCAGGGACAGGATTGTGCATGAATCCATAGCAAAACTTTATACCTCCCGGAATCCATTACGATACCATGCCTGAGGTTGTTGTTTATCTCGGCGATATAACGGAACTGGATGTTGACGCGATAGTAAATGCTGCGAATACAAGGCTCTTCATGGGAGGAGGGGTTGCTGGAGCAATAAAGAGGAGGGGTGGAGAAGAGATAGAGAAAGAAGCTGTCAGCAAGGGTCCCATAGAAATCGGCCAGGCAGTATCAACCTCTGCGGGGAAGCTCAAAGCAAAATGGGTCATTCATGCTCCAACCATGAGAACCGATTTCAGGACGAATGAAGAATACATAAGAAAGGCAACCGTGGCTGCACTGAGAGAGGCAGATAGAATATCCGCCAGATCAATAGCCTTTCCAGCTCTTGGCACCGGGATTGGGGGATTTCCGAGAGATAGGTCCGCGAGAATCATGGTGGAGGAGATAAAAAAATATATTTCAGGTGATACAGGGATAGAGAGGGTGATCCTCGCAGATATAAACAGGGAACAGGTTGAAGAATTCAGAAGAGCTGTGAAAGAGATTATGGAGAAGTGATTCTCTCTATGAGTCTCTCCCCTTCTTCAGTATGGAAAAGAGGTGGATTCCAGTCAACTTTAATCCTCCTTCTCTTAACTTTAACGCCGTTCATGTTTTTTATGTACTCCTCCCTGTAAATCATGATCCCTCTTCTCTGCCAGTGTGGTGTTTTTGCGAGGTTGATGCCCTTTCTGTAGAGAAGCTCATGGATATCCCTGCTTTTCATCCCCCTCAGGGTTTCTATGACCTCTCTTCTATCACCAGTTTCGTTCAGCAGAGTGTAAAATGCGTATGAGTTCATGTGATTCCTCCATGCCTCGTCCTGCCTCCATGCGAGATAATCCAGAACCTCATATTCTTTTATCGGAATGATTCTTGAGTCGAATGAGAGGGCAGATGCAGGTCTGATTATGGAGGTGAGGTTGCTTGCCATCAGAGATGGTACGATGGAATTTATTTTCTCCACCCGGAGGTTAAACACCGGGATTGAAAAATAAAGATTAACCTCATCTGAGAAGAGATATGCAAAAACCGCACCAAGCTCTTCAAGCACATTCCGGGCTGATTCAACCATGGCCCTGACAAATCTTTCGTCGTAAGGTTTTGAAAAAGAGTGCCTTTCCAGTATTTTTTTGAAATTACGACCGTCGATTCTCACAACAAAAGGCGTAATGGTTTTCAGCTGGGCGAATATTTCCCGGCTTTTCCAGTCACTCTTCCTCTTCTTTTCTCCTTCTCTTCCTGAACACATGTTTCAAAAGAACTATATCTCCCACAGCAACGACCCATCTGTAAGGAACTATCACACCATTGCTGGAAACTCCAAGGAATTCTCTGTCTATATTGCTCAGAGCAAGCCCTCTGATTCTTCTCTGCTCAACATCAAGAACGACATCGTCAACTCGCCCCACATACTTCCCCCTGTCGGTATACACCTCGAGTCCAAATATGGATGAGATCTCGGCTTTCATAATATCACCATTACTCCAAAACCTATAATACCTGATAGCTGGCAATATATTAATGTTTTTATAAGAAACAGATAAGGTGAAGCCATGAAGTCGTCATTTGGAATCGGAAAGGTAAAGAATATAGAGGTGAGGATTCACATTTCCTTATTGCTAATACTGCCCTTATTCGTGGCCGTTTTCATTCTCAACCCACCACCAATAGGATTTTCAGATATAGGCTCTCAGGTGCTGAAGATCGTCTTCTCTCTGATCGCAACACTTGCCCTTTTCGTAAGCATCCTTGTTCATGAGCTCGCCCATTCTCTGACAGGGATGAGGTATGGAGTCAGGGTGAAAAACATAACCCTGTTTCTGTTTGGAGGTGTTTCACTTCTTGAAGAGATCCCAAGAAAGTCGGGACAGGAAATCCATGTGGCGGTTGTTGGTCCCCTGACAAGCCTCGGGATAGGAGCATTGTCTCTGATACTCTACCTGGCTTTTCCTTTTCCAGTTTCTGCCCTGTTCAGAAGTATTGGTTATATCAATGTTATTCTTGCAATCTTCAATCTGATCCCGGCATTCCCTCTCGATGGTGGCAGGATACTCAGAGGTCTGTTCTCAAGACAGATGAACTATGTGTCCGCAACAAAGAAGGCAGCGGGTATAGGGAAACTCCTTGCAATACTGATGGGCCTTTTTGGAATATTCTACAACTTCTGGCTCATACTCATAGCCTTCTTCATCTATATGGGAGCAAGTGAGGAGGAGAATCAGGTTTTCATAGAGGGGTTGCTGAAAAGATTCAGGGTAGAGGATATCATGACCACCGATGTCATAACCGTAGGGCCTGAAATGAGCATTAAGGATCTTCTTGATGTGATACTCCACAGGAAGCATCTCGGGTATCCGGTTGTGGATAATGGAAGACTGGTGGGCATCGTAACACTGGATGATGTGAGAACCGTTCCGAGGGAGAAGTTTGATGAGGTTAAAGTCAGGGATGTGATGAAACGTGAGCTGATCACCGTAACACCTGATGATCCCGCGTATACGGCTTTCAAGAGAATGGGAGAAAACAGAATAGGCAGGGTTCTGGTTCTGGATGGAGATGAGTTAAGGGGAATAGTTTCCAGAACCGACCTCATAAGGGCGATCAGCGTGCTTGAATTAGAGGAGGAGATGTATGGAAGATGACCGCCTTGTTATGGTCGGCACTGCCCATGTTTCAAGAGAAAGCATAAAAGAGGTTGAGGAGGTAATTGAGCGGGAAAAACCCGATATAGTAGCTGTGGAGCTATGTGAAAAAAGATACCGTGCCCTTGTGGAAAAAACACCTCCCGAGATCTCAATAAAGGATGTTATAAAATCCGGAGAGGTGTACCTTCTTCTCTTTCAGTGGATTCTCGCTTATTTTCAGAGAAAGGTTGGCAAAACCCTTGGTGTAAGGCCGGGCGAGGAGATGCTCAGGGCGATTGAGAAGGCGAGGGAGACGGGTGCAGATGTAGCTCTGATAGACAGAGACATCACCATAACCTTCAGAAGATTCTGGGCCAGAATGAGTTTGATGGAGAAACTCAGGATGACATTTGCCCTCATTCGCTCCATCGGGGGTGGGGGAGAGGAAATAGATGTTGAGGAGATGAAAAAGGAAGATGTGGTGGAGAGGTTGATAGAGGAACTGAGAAAATTCTCCCCCTCTGCTGCAACGGTTCTTGTGGACGAGAGGGATGCATTCATTGCAGGCAACCTCCTGAACCTCCTCTCAACAGGTAAAAAAATTGTCGCGGTTGTGGGGGCGGGACATCAGGAGGGTATAAAAAGATATCTTGACAATCCTGAAGAGATACCTTCCATGGGCGAACTTCTTCACACACCCGGAAAACGTTTCAGCATTTTCAGATTTCTGGCATATGGTCTGATCCTGGCTGTACTTCTGATATTCATGGCAATTCTCTTCTCCTTCAACACCCAGATGATCATCACCGCAATCTTTTACTGGTTCATAATAAACGGAATTCTGGCAGGTCTCGGTGCTCTGATTGCAAGGGCACACCCGCTGAGTATTGCAGTTGCTTTTTTAACTGCATGGCTCACGTCCCTCGTTCCATTCATAGGCGCCGGGTGGGTGGCGGGAATTGTAGAATTGTGGAAGAGGGAGCCCACATCTGAGGACCTCGGCAGGATGGTTCACGTTTCATCCTTCCGGGAACTGCTGGATAATCGGGTATTCAGGGTTATACTGGTCGCAGCTCTAACAAATCTCGGAAGCATGATCGGTACGTTTCTCGGGGCATATGTTATTTTGAGGCTATATGGGTTCGATATAGTCGAGGGTATAAAGATGGGTCTTGGCGGTATTATATGAAGCCTATATGAGGTTCAGCGCCACAGAAATCAGACGTCTCCTTGTTCCCTGGATTGCAATTTCCATTGCCTTCACATTTCTCTTTTTTTGAGGGCATCAATACTCAGCGGGAGTTATGACAGATTTCCGTATGGATGTATCCATGCTGTTGTTTGCCATCTTTCTTTCTCTAACGGCTGGTGTCGTGTATGCCGTTTCCGCGCGGTTTACATGTCTGGAGAGGTGACAAGAGAAAAGAAAGGGAGGGTATCGCCTGGAGCCTTCTGTGAAGATAATCCTCGCATGGCTGTTTCTCCTGATACCCGGGCTGGAATGTGGAGACTCATATCGATCACGGGATCGACGGTGAATGCCATGTTTGCCGTATTCAACCTTCTGCCGTTCGGAATACTCATGGAAAGGAGGTATTTGTGTGGGACAGGAGGATCTACCTCGTATCTCTGGTTTCAGCCATCCTGACTCTTGTCAAAGTTTACATGTATCAGGACTCTCAGCCCTATCGGGATA
>WAJW01000026.1 GCA_015523685.1 Archaeoglobaceae archaeon | reverse complement strand
GTTCTGAAGGTTATGAAACTCCCGGAAGTGCAATAGAAATAAAATAGAGGGGGGTTTTAAGTCAGATCGAGCTCTGAACTGCCAGATCTGCTCTTACAATTCCATATCCGTAATCGACATCCCATCCAGTGGGGCCGAGATCATCCGAAGCAATGTGGAGAATTCCCCTCACTGTGGAGCTGTCCGTGTCTGTGAAATTTCCCGGAGGAAGAATCGTTCCATATCTGGCAAAATGGACGGATTGGATAAGCGCAGCGACCCCACTGACATGAGGCGTTGCCATCGATGTTCCGCTAAGTGTTTTGTAGGTGTCATCCGGATATGTGCTCAGTATGTCAACTCCCGGAGCAGTCAGCTCACTTCCTCTGTTGCTGAAGTAAGCAACATTATCGTTCTGGTCTGTTGCCCCAACAGCTATAACTTCGGGATACACGGCGGGATAGACGGGAGAACCTGACCCATCGTTCCCGGAAGCTGCCACGAGCAATATTCCATAATTGTAGGCATCTATAATGGCGTTATGGAGGGACTGAACGTCCGCAGACCCGCCAAAGCTCATGGATATTACCTCTGCAGAGTCGTCATCCGGATCTCCTGCTATGATGCCATCTCCATCGCTGTCCAGAATTCCATCAGGCCCGAGAAGTGCCTGCTCTATTCCGAGAATTATGTCGCTTATCCTTCCACTTCCATCATTTCCAAGTGCCTTTATCGCGTAGATCTCCACTCCAGGTGACACACCCACAACTCCAATTGTGTTGTTGAGAGCTGCAATTGTTCCGGCCACATGAGTTCCATGCCCATTTCTGTCTATGTAATCCCTTTGCTTTTCAGAGATCCTGCCATGCAGGACACCGACCCCCCATGCGATATTGCCGGCAACATCGGGATGGTTGTAGTCCACTCCTGTATCAATGACGGCGACCTCTATGGTGCCATTGAATTCATCACCACCCCAGGCTTCAGGTGCATTTATCCTGTCCACACCCCACGGTATTACCTGAGGTGGCTGTGATGAACCGCCCTTTTTGCCCTTCCCCGGAGGTGACGGCGGTTTGGCCAGTGTATGGACTTCTGAATCGTATTCAACTTTCACAACACCCTCAGCTCTGGATAAACCGCTCAGCGCCTTTTCAGGCAGTTCAGCCACAACAATGGGAAACAGACGGCCTCTGGCTATAATCATCCCGTTCATGGAAGAGATTGTTCTCTCATCAAAATCCTTATCCACCGTTATTATCACTCTCACCCTATTCCCAGCGTTAACAGCCTGCACAATTCCGATGATGGAGATTGCAAGAATTGCGATGAGTGTTATCGCAAACACACTTCTTTTTCTCATATCTTTGCACCTCAAATCCACATGACCTGATCTTAAACTGTTTGATTTAAGATGATATAATTCTTTCCCCTCCACATCATCTCCTCTTAGAAGTTTTTATTAGTTATGCTTAAATAAAATAAACGAACAATTCAATGCGTTAAGGGAAGGTGTATGGATGGAATGGAAATACTACCATACCGTATGGCTGATTCTCGTCTTTGGATGGATCACAAATTACATGGTGAGGATTGCCATCAGCCCATCGTTGATACCCATTATGAAGGAATTCAGCCTGTCTCATGCTCAGGCCGGAGTTCTGGCATCAGCCTTTTTCTACGCCTACACTGTGATGCAATTGCCAGCAGGTCATATAGGTGATAGAATAGGGAAGAAAAAGGTTCTCGCTTCCGGCAGTTTTATCTGGGCTCTCATGTCTCTTCTAACCTCAGTTGCAGGGTCGTTCAATCAGATATTCATTCTGAGACTCATAACGGGATTCGGGGAAGGAACCTATTTCGGGAACGATCGCCCGGTAATTGCAACATTCACCCCAAGAGAAAAGGCAGGGGTGGGTCAGGGAATATCCTTCATGGGCCTCGGCATAGGTCTCGGAACGGGAATTCTTCTCGGTGGAGTAATCGCCCAGAATTTCGGATGGAGAAGTGTTTTTGCCATTTTTTCCATCCCGTCATTTCTCGCATTTTTACTGATTATGAAATATATCCGTGAGCCAGAGATCAGAACACCTCACGTCCCTTTCAGAACACCTTTCAAGAGCAGAGACCTGTGGCTTCTGAACATAGGCGGAATTGCAATAATCTACTCTCTTTGGGTTCTCGGAACATGGGCACCAAAGATGTTCATGGAAATCGGGGTTGAAACGCTGGGCAGATCATCCATTTTTGCTTCCGTCTTTGGATTTGCGGCGATTCCGGGATTGATTCTTACTGGACACCTTTCAGACAGGTTTGTCATGCATGGAAGGAAATCCCTGATTACGGCCTATATGTTCCTTCTTTCCCTCTTTCTGGCGTTAACGGGTCTATCAATGAAATCGGGGAATGTGACAACTCTCGCCATCCTTGTGTTTCTGGATGGATTTTTCCTCTGGGGGGTATGGGCACCAATATATGCCCTTGTTTCAGACATAACTCCCCCGAAGGTTCTTGGAACCACCTTCGGTTTTGTCAACTTCATAATGTTTTTCGGCTCCCTTTTCGCACCATGGCTTACAGGATGGATCAGGGATGTAACTGGATCGTTTGTCTGGGGATGCTATCTTGCTTCAATAATTCTCATTGCGGGTGTTTTCCTTGTCCTGCTTATCAGACCAGCATTCAGGTTCAGACCTGAAATACCCATATCCCATTGAAATCCATAAGAAGCATGATGGAGATCGTCAGTATAAGATATGCAATTCCCGTAATCCTGACAACCTTTATCGCATTCAGGACGTCATTCTCATCGGGATTTTTTCCACATGGGATTGAATAGTGCCCCTTTTTTTCCAGTTTCACTTTAAGGGCACCGGCAAGAGCGGACATTGGATTGCCGGCATTCAGCTTTACACTTCTGAATTTTTTGAAACATCTCAGTGCATGAGGATAGAGGATCAGGATTATAATGGCAGAGATTCTGGCCGGAATAAAGTTCAGAATATCGTCAGTTCTTGCGGGAACCTTACCGAGCCACTCGTATTTTTCATTTCTGTATCCGATCATGGCATCAAGGGTGTTTATGGCTCTGTAAACGAGGGTGCCGGGCAATCCGAACAGGAGAAAGTAAAAGAGGGGTGCAACGAACCCATCAACGATATTGTCTCCGAGAGACTCAATAACAGCGGATGAAAGATGTGTCTTTCCAAGTTCTGATACATCTCTGCTCACCATCATTGCGACTTTGTCCCTCTGAATACCTCCCGAAATTGATTCAAGGGCGTGTTCTTCAAGGGACCTCATCGAGAATGTTGATTTAAGAAAGTATGTGTAAAGAAGGATAAATAATGGAATTGATATATCTTTAAGTTTTTCCACAAAAAAGGCAATTATCAGTGAAAATAGAAAAAGAACAAGCAGAAATAGTATTCCACCGATGATGCCTGAAATCCCATCAGGGTTTACATATCTCCTTTCCATCCTCTCAATGATCTTCCCGTACCACACAACCGGATGGATATAATGCGGAGGCTCTCCTAAAGCTCTGTCCCATAGAAATGCGAGTATCAGCAGGAGAATTTCTAATCTCATTACACCATCTCATCAATGATATAGGGTTCCCATTCTCTCATGCCCGTTAGCATTTCAAGCTCATGAAACGTTATCAGAGGTTTTGAAAAGCTATCCGCATCATCGTAAGTTATCCTGGGGCATGCGGTGTTAACGTAGAAATCATATGGGAGGTTTTCAAGTTTTTCATTGCTCAGATTGTCAACCACAACAATGTCTGAGGTGTATTTTTTTTTCGCCATCTCTTTCGCTTTTCCTGCTAGAGTCAATCTTCTCTGCCCCGGTTTTGTGGACAGTATTATCCCGCAGGATTTCAGTTCATAACATTTTGAAAGGATTGCGTATCTCCTCTTCAGAAAATTACCCGGAGTTATCTCGCCAGTCTCGGATGTAAGGGGATTCCATGTTACAACTCTCTTACCGTAACGGATTGCAACACCAAGGGGATGAAACCTTCCATCACCGATGAATAGTATTTCTCCCCTTCCCTGAGCGGGTTTAAAACTGCATCCCAAAATCTGACCGGGGAGCGTACCTCTACCGCCTTTCTTCAATTCCACATTAAATCCATTTTCTTCGAGAAATTTCTTTACATCCGGCAGTTTCCAGGCGTACTGTGCGGTTGAGATGAGAATTACATCCTCCCCATTTATAAGGTCGAGGGCATCTGCAACACCTTCAATGTCGTAATCGATGTAATAGGGCATGTAGAAAATCCTCTCATTCTTTATCAGGGGTGTATGCCCGATGTGTATCAGAGCATCAGTGATATCAAGAAGGTTCATATCAACGTCGCATGCACCGAACGAAGGCTCTCCTGATATATACACCTCAAACCCCTCTTTTGTGAGGATATCCGAGATTTTGATTGCATATCGCTTGAGCCCGTCAGGAAGCTGAATTCCTATGGATTTGCCCCCCATCTCTTTGATTTCAATGGCAATCTCTTTCAATTTTTCAGGAAATGATTCTGACTCCACCCTCATCTACATCGATCTTCACGAGTGTCTTAACATTATACCCTGTCTCACGAACTTTTTCCGCCCCGTCTCCTCTCTCTATCACCGCAACTATGTCTCTAATTTCCGCCCCAGCCCTTTCAAGGGCCTTAATTGTTGCAATCATGGTGCCTCCTGTGCTTATGACATCATCAACTATAAGCACCCTATCTCCCTTCTCAACTCCGTTCAGGTAGAGCTCGCCCTTTGAGTAACCGGTTATCTGATGTACCGCAATCTCTCCGGGAAGCTCATATTTTCTTTTTCTGAGGATCACGAGGGGGATATCTGTCACAAGAGACAGAGCTGTGCCAACGTGAATTCCCATTGCCTCGATTGTGACTATCTTGTCCACGTCCAGTTCAGCGATTTTCAGAATGCTTGTAACAACCTCTCTGATAAGCTCTGGCTTAAGTTCGGGAACTCCATCTGATATGGGGTGAATAAAATAGGCGTAGCTTTCCCTCATTACGATGGGAGCAGACCTGAGTGAATTTTTAAGCCTCTCCAGCATTCTGTCTCCTCAGACTTTCCAGCATGAGTTTTCTCTCAACCCTTGCAACAGTCTCTCTTACAATTTCAACCGCATCAGGGTTGGCGGACACGCTGTCAATTCCAAGCTCCACCAGTTTCTCCACAACGTGGGGATACGAACCTGCCTGGCCACATATGGAAGTTTTGACACCGTGCTTCTTGCAGATCTTTATGACCCTCTCAATGAGCCTCATAACCGCCGGATGCGTCTCATCGTAGAGATGTGATACATTCTCGTTGTTTCTGTCAACCGCAAGGGTATACTGGGTCAGGTCATTCGTTCCGAAGGATACAAAATCCAGCCCCTCTTTAATGAAATCCTCTATGATGAGTGCAGAGGCGGGTGTTTCCACCATGATTCCAATATCCACCTTATCAAGATTTACGCCCTCCTCCTCCATTATCTCTCTCGCCCTTCTCAGTTCAGAGGGATGGATCAAAAGAGGTAGCATAATTCCGAGATTGGTGTACCCCATTTCAATGAGTTTTTTGATCGCCCTTATCTCAAGCCTGAAGTGTTTATCCTCAATTAGATCCCTTCTGATGCCACGGTATCCGAGCATGGGATTCGCTTCAACCGGTTCTCTTTCACCTCCTTCCATGTTCCTGAATTCGTCGGTGGGGGCGTCGAGAGTTCTCACCCACACGGATCTGGGATAAAATGTTTCCGCAACTATCTGAATGCTCTCGCTCAGCTTCTGAACGTAAACGTCCTCCTCCCCATCCTCGATGTATTTCAATGGGTGTTTGTCCAGCCCCAGGATCACGTGCTCAATCCTGAGCAATCCAACTCCGTCAGGCTGGGATTCCGAGGCCCTCTTTGCAGCTTCAGGAATTGAAATGTTGACCTTCACCTCCGTGGCGGTGATCGGCTTAGACACAACAGCGGTTACTTCTGTGGTCTTCTTCTCCGCTCTCTCCTCTTTTTTGAGCTCTCCAGCATATATTATGCCCTTCTCTCCGTCCACCGTAACAACCATGTTGTCCTTCAGGATTTCAGTGGCTTTTTTGGTTCCCACAACTGCAGGTGTGCCAAGTTCTCTGGAAACTATCGCTGCATGGCACGTCATCCCTCCCTCGTCGGTAACAATCGCCCCGGCTCTTTTCATTGCGGGGACCATGTCGGGAGTGGTCATTTTCGTTACCAGTATGTCCCCCTCCTGGATCTTATCAAGTTTAGAGGCGTCCATCAAAATCTTGACCTTTCCTGATGCGGTTCCGGGAGAGGCACCAAGCCCTTTCAGCAGAACGGTTCCTTCCTCCTTACGGATGGTTGTTACAGGCCTTGTCTGTACGATGTAAAAGTTCCCCTTCTCCTCGGCCCATTCCACATCCTGCGGGTGGTTGTAAAGAGATTCGATAACCTCTCCAATCGCAACAAGCTTTTCAATTTCCTCATCAGAGAGGGCATAGATCTCCCTTTTCTTTCTGTCAACTTCCACTTCCACGTTCTCTCCCGTCTTACTGTCTCTCACAATCATTATCTCCTTGCTTCCGAGCTTCTTTTCAACGATTTTTCTGGACGTTCTGTCGTAAACGTAGGTATCCGGGCTCACCTTCCCTGAAACAAGCGCCTCACCAAGACCCCATGTTGCCTCGATAATCGCCACCTTTTCGCCTGTAACCGGGTGTGAGGTGAACATCACCCCCGATTTCTCTGAGTTAACCATCTTCTGCACAACAACCGCGATACTCACGTCCTCATGCCTGAAATTCTGTTCGATTCTGTAGAATATCGCTCTCGGGGTATAAAGGGAGCTCCAGCATTTTTTGACATATTCAACAACCTTATCCTTCCCTTTGATGTTGAGATAGGTATCCTGCTGACCCGCAAAACTTGCTTCGGGAAGATCTTCTGCTGTTGCAGAACTCCTTATCGCAACGAAAACCTCCTCACCCTCCTGTTTGCAGAGTTCTTCATACGCATCCTCTATCTCTTTTCTGATCTTTTCAGGGATTTCTGTGCTTTCAATAAGCTTTCTGATCTCTCTGGATCGTTCTTCAAGGAGCCTTGAGTCATCAACATCAAAGTCAAGGGACTCAAGAACCTTATCAAGAATACCCGTGGTTTTCATAAATTCTCTGAATGTGAGGCTATCAACAACAAAACCATTTGGAACAGGAATCTCATTCCTCATCAGCTCTCCAAGATTGGCTCCTTTACCACCTGCGATATTCACATCGTTGGAATCCAGATCACCAAGCCAGATTACCCCCATCACATGACCTCCTGGCGGGTTGAAAACTATAAATATTAATACTTAAGTCTTTCCAAAAAGGGCAGGTGGTAAAATGGTGCAAAAGGTGCTTATCACTGATAATATTGCCGAAAATGGAATTAAATTGCTTAAGAGAGAAAAAGACATCAGAGTCGATGTCAGAATAGGTATATCTCCGGAAGAATTGCTTGAAATTATCCCGGAATATGAGGCACTCATAGTTCGGAGCCAGACTAAAGTGACGAGGGACGTGATAGAGAGAGGTGAAAGGTTGAAAGTCATAGGACGCGCTGGAGTCGGTGTGGATAACATAGATGTCCAGGCAGCAACTGAAAAGGGTGTTATAGTTGTGAATGCTCCTGAAGGAAACACCATATCTGCTGCAGAGCACACTATCGCCATGCTCCTCTCTTTGGTGAGAAGGATTCCTCAGGCAAACTCATCCCTCAAATCAGGCAGATGGGATAGAAAAAAATTCATGGGATCCGAGGTGAGAGGTAAAACTCTCGGGGTTATAGGCCTGGGGAGGATCGGCTCTCTTGTGGCTTCCCGGGCTCTCGGTCTTGAAATGAAGGTTCTTGCCTACGATCCCTTTATCTCCAAGGAGAGGGCTAAAGAGCTGGGAATAACACTCACGTCTCTTCAGGAGGTCATAATGAAATCAGATTTCATCACCGTCCACACACCCCTCACCGATGCAACGCGCCACATGATTGGAGAAAACGAGTTTAAAATGATGAGGAAGGGTGTTTACATTGTCAACTGTGCCCGGGGCGGTATAATCGATGAAAATGCTCTTTACAATGCTATTAAGAGTGGTAAGGTTGCTGGAGCCGCTCTCGATGTGTTTGAAGAGGAACCTCCTGTCAATTCTCCTCTCCTTGAGCTTGAAGAGGTTATAGCAACACCCCATATAGCAGCATCAACATTCGAGGCACAGAAAAGTGTGGGGTTGATCATAGCCGAGGAGGTTATCAATGCCCTGAAGGGTCTCGCTGTCAAGAATGCTGTGAATCTTCCACCGATAAAACCTGAAGAATATGAATTTTTGAAGCCTTTCCTCATGCTCGGAGAAAAGATAGGTATTCTCTCGGCGAGATTGATTGAGGGAGAAATTCACGAAGTTCACGTTAAATACTACGGCGTCCTGGCATCCAGCGATACCGCTTATGTTACCAGGGCTGTTCTGAAGGGCGTGTTTGATTCCATACTGGGTGGTGGTGTTAATCTGGTGAGTGCTCCCATGATTGCAACTTCAAGGGGTATAGATGTTGTGGAGAGCAGTACAACAGAGACGGACAATTACACAAACCTGATAGAGGTTGAGCTTCACGGGAAAAATCAGGTTAGAAAGGTGATGGGAACGTCTTTCGGCAAGCAGGATATAAGGATAATTAAAATCGGAGATTACAACGTGGATTTCATTCCGAAAGGGCATGTTATCATATCCCTCCACGAAGATAGGCCAGGTGTCATAGGTAGAGTGGGAATGCTCTTTGGAAAGTACAACATAAACATAGCGAGGATGCATGTTGGAAGAACAGTTGATGTTCCCGGAGGGATAGCGATCATGGTGCTGAATGTTGACAATCCACCCTCCTCAGAAGTGCTTTCCGAGATGGAGAGGCTCGATGGGATAGTGAACGCAATTCATGTGAACTTCGGTGGTTGAAATGTGTACAATGGGGACCATCAAACTCTCCTACTATGTGCTTTTTAAAACGAGAGACCCGGTAAAGGGTATGAAAACTGAAGATGGAGTGGTGAGAGAAGAGAATGGGCTTTTCATAAAGAATGAAGAGGGTGTATATGGAGGTATAGGGGAGAAGGGGATTTCTGCTATATGTTCTGTCGTCCGGATAGATGGAGAATATGAGACAGAGAGGTTTATAGGGAACATAATACCTGATGTGGTTAAGGAAGGGGACATTACAAAGGCTGTTGGTTTTGCCAGGGCTGAGCTGTCAAACTATGCTCCGGGAAATCTGATAATAGCCTCTGCAGATCGATGCTTTGTGCTTGAATCCACCGGGAGTGAGGTAAATGCTGTTGAAGTCAGGGATAAGGTGGTGAGAACTAACCACTTCATATATATTCACGCAGGGCCAAGAAAAAAGGAGGAGTATCCGAGCACCTTTATAAGATACAGAAGGGCGAGGGAACTTCTTGAGAGTGTTAAGAGTGTGGATGATCTCAAGTCCCTACTTAAGGACCATGAGAATGGCCCTTCAGAAAATTCAATATGCAGGCATGGAGAGAGATTCACATCGTCAGCCTTCATTCTGGAGACCGCTCCGAGGAAGGTGCATTACACATCAGGCCATCCATGTGAGGGAGAGTTCAGGGAATACACACTGGCAGAAGAATAGAGGAGTGGCAATTTCTTATTAAAAAAACAAGAATGCATTTATTATCGGACCCTCACCACCTTGATGGCGTTCTCATTTCTGTAGTTGGTGTAACCTGAAGCGGTAACCTCTATGGACAGATATCCTTCATTCTGGTTCTCGTTCAGATTTATATCTGAGGCACTTTCCACAAGGGCGTATCCAGTGGAGTTGGTAACGTTTGATCCTGCACCTCCAAGTCCCGTGATTGCGACACTCGCTCCTGACACAGGATTTCCGTCAACATCCACCACTCTTACCAGAACTTTGAAGGGGCTGTTTACCTCTCCAAATCCCTTCACTGCAATCAGATTCCCTCTTTTCAATTCACCTGCTCCTGAAGATATAACATTTGCAGAAAGAGATTTCGGTGGCTTGAACTGGGATATGGCACTCACCATCGCTCCGAGAACCACGACACCTATTACGAGGGCAATTATCAGTCTTATGGGCAATCCTTCAACCGCACTATCATCCTGCAGGAAATTCATGGCAGTTCTGAATTTAAGCTGAGATTTAAATTTTATGAAATTTTTTCACCTCTCTGATGAGAAAGTATTTTAGCTTATAAGGGGATGGGATTCAGGTGAATGACGTGTTTAATGAAATGGATGTGTGGTTTGCGGATCTGCATCTCAAAAATCCATGTATAATCGCCTCCGGACCGCTGACGTCCACTCCCGAAAAAATAATGATGGCTGAAAAAGCTGGAGCGGGAGGGGTGGTTACAAAAATGGCCATTCCTGAACCAATGGATAAAAAAATGCGGGCATGGATTCATACTTCAGGACTTTTTTCCCCATCAGATGAAAGATTGCCTGTTAAGAAAGCGGTGAAACTCGTGTCTGCTGTAAGGAAATCAACTGATCTTGCCATTATTTCCAACATTCTGGCATTTGATGTGGATTCATGGGTTGGACTCGCGGTGAGTATGGAAAATGCCGGGGCACATGCAATTGAGATAAACATGTCCTGCCCGAATCTTCCGAGCGAGGGGTCAGATAAAAAATTTCTTGGTCAGGACAGAAAGGCTGTGAAAAAGCTTACGAAAGATATTGTGTCTCATGTTTCCATTCCCGTGATATGTAAGCTGACCCCCCTTGCCGAGGACATTGCCTCAATTGCTGAAGCCTGCAGAAAGGCCGGGGCAGATGGAGTGACGGCGATAAACGCACCTCTCGGAGCGCCACCTCTGGACATTTTTAATGGCGGGAGACCTGTATTGCCAGGAGTCAATGCCCATTCTTTCGGGGGTATAACCGGTGAATGGATCAAACCCATTGCCATGATGTGCATCGCTGAAATTGCAGATAGAGTGGATATTCAGATTGCGGGATGCGGAGGAATTATGGGCTGGAGGGATGCTGTTGAGGCAATTATGTGGGGTGCAACCTGTTTTCAGATAAACACCGCAGTCATCATGAAGGGTTTTGATGTTATAGCACAAATTCTCAATGGTCTGGAGGGATACATGAGGAAAATGGGGTACTCTGATTTTGACAGTTTCAGGGGAATTGCCCTTGGATACCTGAAGCCATCCTCGGGGATAAGATTCTCAGACCTGAGATTTGAGGTGGATCAGACCCTCTGCAATGGATGTGGTAGATGCGGGGTTTTCGGCCACTGCACCGCTATAACCATCGATGAAACAGCGGTCATCGACCCTGAAAAGTGCTTGAACTGTGGGATGTGCATGCAGATCTGTCCGAGAGATGCCATAGTCTGCCTGCCCGGATAAACAGGATGAAATGGTTTTCATGCCATATCTGATACCCTCGCCACAATCCTTTTGATAAGTGGGTAGATCACAACTATAATTGAAACTATAAGCAGAAAACTGCTTATCGGCGAATGAAAGAATCTTGCTGGATTTCCACCGGATATGATCATCGTCCTTCTGAACTCCTGTTCTGCAAGCTGACCCGTACAAGACCTATTATGATGGGTGCAATTGGATAACCATATTTTTAAGGATATATCCTGTAACCCCGAAACCAAGCACAATCCATACATCCACCATGTTATTTCTGAGAGCAAATGACCGACCACACAGAACATGATTATAACGATGGCCAGAATACCCTGGGGAATCCTGTAGATTACATTTGAGAAGAACCTTATAAAGAGGGGTGACACCGCAATAATGAGTATATTTGCGATGAGGGCAGCGACCATTACAGTATAAGCGAAATCTGGGAATTGTTTGAATAAGAGAGGGTCCGGTCTCATCCCGTGTAAAATCAACGTTCCGAGCATTACCGCAGTTGTTGCGCTCCCGGGTATGCCCAGTGATAGGAGAGGTACCATGGCCCCCATTGCAGCGGCATTGTTGGCACATTCTGGAGCAGCTATCCCCTGAGGAATTCCTGTTCCAAATTTCTCAGGTTTTTTGGAAAATTTAACCTCCTGTGAATATGAGACGAGAGAGGCAGTAGTTGCCCCGACTCCGGGTAAAATACCAATCAGAAGGCCAAGAGGAAAAGATCGAATGTAGGTAGGAAGAAGATTGGAGAACATCGGATAAAGCGGAGGTGTTTTATTTTATTGGATGTATGGCAG
>WAJW01000025.1 GCA_015523685.1 Archaeoglobaceae archaeon | reverse complement strand
GATCACGGATCACTGGCCTGTGATTGAGTTAAGGGACAGAAAGGCATCAATAAACTTTATACCAGAATAACTGATACTGGAATGTTTTTATCGATTTTTAAACATATTGATGGGTGAAATTCAATCAACCTTTGCTTCTCTTCTTGCAGTGTTCAGAAAGAGGCTGGTGAGGAGCTTATATTCAGAGGTGTTCCGGGGTGTGTTGATGGTACCTGCTGGGCATACAATTCGAGAAGAATGCATTTTACGTAACAGGAGTTGATAAAAGGAAAAAAGATGATACTGGAATTGAGATGGCATAAACACCTCACTTTAAATGGATTATAAACCCGTTTCCTGATAACATCTGTTTGACGGAGAATATCTCCTTTTTTTAGACCCCATTGCATGTTATAATCGCCTTTATCCATGTTCATGGCAAATGAGGACTGTACTCTCTGACTCTTTAAGATCTGGATCATACCGTATGCGTGTGCGGTACCACATTCAACTATCAGCAGGGGTTAATCATACAGTGGGATTTTCTTTACGCGAGGGAAGCAGAAAGTACAGCTTATTAACAGCATCTTTCATCAATTCCTCATTCTTCATCGCTGGTTCGGCTGTAACTGTCGTCTCCAGGACATGCTGGACATGTTTTTCCAGCAGGGAGAGCCTCCAGGGTAAAATTCTGAAGGCAACTAACTCTTTTCATTCTGTGGGGTATATAAATCGGAGGAGATCTCAGTTCAATAAAAATAAATAATCCTGCAAACTCTTCCTGCAGTAGCGCTGAGCAAAAAGAAGATACGCCGGGGGTGGGATTCGAACCCACGCGTCCGTATGGACACTGGTTTAGCAAACCAGCGCCTTAACCACTCGGCTACCCCGGCACACCAGAAGGTTACCTTAAAGCTATTATTATTTTTTGGTGGTGGGCACGCCTCCGGTTGCACCAGCGTGGAGGGGCAGTAGATGCACCACTCCTCTTTCCCGCTACCCTGCAAGCATCAGACGTCCGTGGTGGGTCTGCTCCCTTCCGGGCCTGGACCGGTTCCCACGGCAAATACGGAGAAACAATCCCTACGGATAGCCTCTCCGTAACCGCTGATCCTGCAGGACGGGAAATCATCGTTATGGTGCATCCCTTTACCACCAGCACGCATGGTGCTTCCTTCGGCTTCGCCCCCCGCCTATCGACGATTTCGGGTTACAGGTGACGCCGAACCACCCGGGCTAGCCCACCACCTTAGTGGCATAATGCAAACTATTTAATATCTCTGTCGGTGTATGTATATACATGCATGAGGAATTGATCGGTTTCATTGCGGGAAATCCGAAAAGAAGGCAGATCATTGAGGTTCTTGAATCTGATGGTAAAGCAACCCTTTCAGAGCTTGCAAAAAAGACCCACAGTCCCGCAAAAATCGTAAGCACAATGGTGGAGGAGATGGAGAGCAAGGGTCTTATAGCACATGATGATGGGGGTGTTTACACCCTGACCGATCTCGGAGTTGAGATGGCAAGAAAGATAAAGGGAGTATGAACCCGGTAGAGACGGCTGGAAGAATAATTGCGGATGCAGAGTATCCGGTTATACTTACAGGCGCTGGAATCTCTGCAGAAAGCGGTGTACCGACGTTCAGAGGGAAGGACGGACTCTGGAGGAAGTACAGGCCTGAGCAGCTTGCCACTCCTGATGCATTTTTCAGAGACCCTGCTCTGGTATGGGAATGGTATGACTGGAGGAGACAGATAATTTCCCGTGCAGAGCCAAATCCGGGTCATATTGCAATTTCTGAACTTGAAAGGATCAAGGAGAATTCCCTTCTCATAACTCAGAACGTTGATGGACTTCACAGAAAGGCGGGAAACAGGAGAATCATTGAACTGCACGGAAACCTGTGGAGGCTGAAATGCATCAGAGATGGCAGAAAATGGTACAGCTATGAAGTGCCCCTCAAAAAAATTCCTCCTGAATGTGAATGTGGTGCCATAGCGAGGCCTGACGTGGTCTGGTTTGGAGAGACGATTCCGGGAGAAATTTTAAGAAAGGCGTACGAATCCGCCGAAAAATGTGATGTGATGCTCGTGGTTGGGACCTCTGCAGTGGTTCAGCCAGCAGCGAGCCTTCCCGTTATTGCTGTTAAAAATGCCAGGATTATAGAGATCAATCCCGACTCAACCCCTGTATCAGATCTCTGCGAGGTCTCGCTGAGAATGAACGCGGGAAAAGCACTGCCTGAAATACTTCGGGTCGTGAAGAAACATCTCGATATCAGGGCGCCTCCCTGAGTATTTCCCTGGCTTTTTCTGCCGACCACCCGTTGTGAACTATTTTTGAGATGCTTTTAACCAGGATTTCAGGTCTGGAATGCTGAAAAACGTTTCTACCTATCGCAACTCCTGCCACACCAAGGGACATGGCATGCTCTATCAGTGAGAGAAGCTCCAGATCCGAGCTAACTGGTGGACCTCCCGCTATAACCACGGGAACGGAACACCCCTTCACGACATCTGCAAATCTATCATCCTTCGAGAAATTTGTCTTTATAATGTCCGCTCCAAATTCATCCGCTATTCTGACAACATGTTTTAGCAGTTCTATATCCTGTTCATCTCTTACAACCTCCCCTCTCGGGTACATCATGGCAAGAAGGGGCATACCCCACTCTTCAGCTTCTCTGCTTATTTTTCCCAGAGTTTCAAGCATGAAATCGTCGTATTTCCCACCCAGATTAATGTGAACGCTTATTGCATCTGCTCCCAGCCTGACGGCCTCTTCAACCTCTCCGATCTGAACCTTTTTGTTGAAAAGAGGAGAAAAATCTGCACTGGCAGATAAATGCATTATAATTCCCATTCTACCAACGAATGGAGCCATCCTCTTCAGATACCCCCTGTGGAGTATGATGGCATCTGCACCTCCCATGACCACCTTCTGTATCGTACTGCTCATTTTTTCTATGCCCCTCAAAGGTCCTGATGAAACACCATGATCAAGGGGGACTATCAGGGTTTTTCCGGATTTTGAATTGAAAACACGTCTCAATCTGAGCGTTTTACCCGGCATTCCAGAATGGTTTCTACCTGAACATTAAAAAGTGTTTCGTTGAGATCGTTCTCTGATTGCGAATTCTGGAACAGGAGCAAAATATTAAATCATAAGAGGAGGTTATATTAAAGCCATGCATGGCTGGTGGAACAATATTCTTAAGGTGGATTTATCCGGGGGAGATTTTGAAACACTCTCTCTGCCAGAAAAATATTTTACCCTTTTCCTGGGGGGAATGGGGACAGGATTGAGACTTCTGATTGATGAAATCAGAGCGGTTGACCCTCTATCTCCTGAAAATCCTCTCGTCATGTGCCCGGGATTGCTGACCGGGACAGGGGTTCCCACTGCATCAAAAACCACATTTTTATTCAAATCACCTCTGACTGGCACACTCGGGAGATCTGTTGTGGGAGCGAGAGCTGGGGTGGCTCTTAAGAATTCCGGGTATGATATGCTTTTCATAACGGGCAGGGCCGATGACCCGTCGGTTATTGTTATCGAGAATGAAAGGGTGAGGATTGAACCCACCGATACGTGGGGTTTGGATATAAGGAGGGCAAGAGAAAAGCTGAAAGAGGAGTATGGAGATTTCAGCACAGCAATTATAGGTCCTGCGGGTGAAAAAAAATCAAGAATTGCTATGATAGATTGTGATGACAGACAGGCTGGACGAGGAGGGGCAGGTGCGGTCATGGGGTCCAAAAATCTGAAGGCAGTTCTTGTCAGAGGTGATAAGCAGATAGACGTATATGACAGGGAAAGGCTGAATGAGCTGAACAGGGAGTGGAGGAAGAAATTGAGGGAGCATCCTTCAGCGAAAGCGGACATGGATTACGGTACAGGAGAGTTTTACGACTGGATGAACAGGGAAGTGGGGGCAATACCATCGAGGAACTGGAAATTCAGCTATTTTAAGAAGGTGTATGACTCTTTAAAGGACAATGAAAAGAGCAAACTCGATCCCTACTACTGGGTACCCAGATATGTTAAAAAAAGGACAGGGTGTCCGGGATGCAACAAGCCATGCGGGAAGCTCTTTGTTGTTGAAGATGGGAAGTATGCATGCAGGGTGGATGGAGTGGAGTATGAAACTCTCTATTCACTTGGCACAAATCTTGAGGTTGATAATATTGAGGCTGTGGCAAAGGGCAATGAGATATGCGATATATACGGGATAGATACAATTTCAGCGGGATTAACTCTATCATGGGCTATTGAATGTCTTGAAAATGGTATTCTTAAAAAGGAGGATATAGGTCTGAACCTTTCTTTCGGAGATGAGGATGGGATTCTGAGGGCTCTGGAAGATATGGCGCTGAGGAGAGGTAAGGCTGGAGAGATGCTGTCAGATGGTGTGAAAAGGGCTGTTGAAAGGATAAACGATGGAATGGAATATGCGATTGAGGTCAAGGGGATGGAACTACCTGCATATGACGTGAGAGCTTCCAAAGGTATCGCCCTTGCATTTTCCGTCTCTTTCAGAGGTGGATGCCATCTCACATCCTGCATTTATGGCACGGAATTGAGCGGAAAGTGGTGGGTATTCAGCGGTGTGGATCGTTTCTCATTTAAAGACAGGGGATTCATGGTTAAGATGCATGAGGATCTGATGGCTCTCTATGATGCTCTTGGAATATGCAAATTTTCGAGGCACATGTTCTATGCGGAGGGGCTTGTTGAGATAGTACATGCGGTAACAGGTCTGGATGTTAACGTGTGGGATCTTCTTATGGCAGGAGAAAGAATGGTGAACATGGCAAGGATTTTCAATTTAAGGCAGGGTGTGGGAAAGGAGGAGGATAGACTACCTCACAGAGCACTCAACGAACCCATACTCCATGGAAAAAGTGCAGGAGGAATTGTGAAGGAGGAGGAACTGGAAGAGATGCTCGGACAGTACTACTCAGCCAGGGGATGGGATTCAGAGGGAAAACCGACAGAGGCAATCCTGCACTTCCTCGGGATTGATGATATTGAGATGGATTTTTAATGGAAGTGACCATCAGTATAAAATAGAGGTATTCATTGATAAATTTCCATGGAGTTTTCAGGAATCAATATAAAGGAGGTTCCGGGTGAGAAGGCCCGGGAAATTCTCAGACTTGACAGTGAGTTCATGTCTCCATCCCTTACGAGGCACTACCCCCTTGTGGTAAAGAGTGGCAGTGGAATGTACGTGGAGGATGTTGATGGCAACGTTTTCCTTGATTTCACGGCGGGCATAGCAGTGTGTTCCACGGGCCATTGCCACCCTCAGAT
>WAJW01000024.1 GCA_015523685.1 Archaeoglobaceae archaeon | reverse complement strand
ACTTTTGATGATTGGGCAATAGAACTTAAAACTGTTAATACCAACTACCGATATGAAAATGTTGAAAACAAAACACGGCCAATTACTAAGAATATTCAAGAAGTAATTGATGATATCGAAAACCTAAAAACAACTGGCTATGCTAAAAAAGCTATCTTATTCATAGCCTTTCCCGTAACTCACAGTCATAAAAATTGGAAAATTCACTTACAAAAAATATCTAGGTTATTAAAAGATATGAAACATAAAGAGTTTAGATTCAAAAACAAAATTCCCGGGGTGATATATTTTGGATCAATATAATAACGCCCCTTCGCCCAAATTTCGCCTTACGGCGAAACTTCACATATCCACAACACGTTTATCCCAGATCATAAACCTCAGGCAGAAGGGCTGCTCCCTTTGCAGGTAGATGTCTGTCATCTGTTTTTTCTATCCGTGGTGAAAACTCATCTGGAAGATATCTGAACACACTGTCTCTGAGTATCTGCATGTTAAGGGAGTTTGCCATGCCACCTCCCACCACAACAGAATCAGGATCTATCAGCATTATAATTGATGCAATTGATCTCGCGAGAAGCTCGAAACCCCTGTCTCTGTATACGTCACCTGTTTCAAATGCCTTTCTTACATCACCATATTTTTTCTCAAGAGCCCACCCTGAAAAGTAACATTCAAGATGGTCTGAACCACCACAGACACATCGCAATCCGGAATCACCCACGACCGTATGCCCGATCTCACCCGTTATGCCTTTCAGAACCTTTCCATCAATTACCAGTCCACACCCTATTCCTGTGCCAAGGGTTATTCCTGCGATCCTTTCACCGTACATTTTATGATAGAGTCCAATTGCAAAACATGCTGCATCATTCTCCACCATAAAAGGAACATCAATACTGAACCCAATTCTATCGGGCTCAACAGGGATATTGGGAGATTTGAGAATCTTTCCATCCCTTATCCACCCGGCAAGTCCTATCCCCACTGCATCAGCATTCAGTTTCTCCACAAGATGATTTATTTCTTCATCGATATTGAGAATCGTATCCTTCACTGCAGGCATTCTCCGTACAAATCTGAAGTCCCTGCCAGTATATTCCACGATATCGATTTTGGTTCCGCCGATATCAATGCCCAGTGTTTTCATGACCCTGAATCAGAATTCCTCAATTTCACTGAATAATTTTTCGGGGCCGTATCTGAGGGGATCTGTCACTGGCAATCCCATTTCATCTTCAAGCCCGGAAATTCTCTCTCTTGCAATATCATTTTCAACACCCCATGTATTGACCGAAATTGCACATATCCTGCTGTCCCTGTTCAGATATCGTGCTAACCTTTCATAAAGTTCAACGAGATCATCAATCGGAGGGATTCTCCCACCAAATCCCTTGAATTCAGCTCTATCAAGACGATGACACAGCACCATATAATCGGGAGCACATCCGTGAAGGATTCCGAGAGTAACACCACTGTAGGCGGGATGAACAATCGATCCCTGCCCTTCAACGAAAATGCAATCCCTGTCTCCATATTTCAGGATCTCTTTTTCGATCGCTCCTGCAAGAAAGTCAGATATGACCCTGTCAGCAGGAACTCCATCACCCTCTATCATGATCCCTGTCTGTCCTGTAGCCAGAAATTTTATCCCGTGTCCCTTTCTTTCCGCATATCTTGCCATTTCAATGGATGTTGTCATTTTTCCAACAGAACAGTCGGTTCCCACTGTCAGCACAACCAGAGAATCAACATCACCTGCGATTCCATGGGCAACATACATATCATTCTCCGGCCTTCTTACGTCCCATATTCTCACACCATATCTCCTTGCATTTTCCATAATTTCAGGGTCTTCCGAGAGAAATGTATGGAGACCGCTGACGATGTTCATTCCATTTTTCATTGCATCAACTATTATACTCCTCCATTCTTCAGGAAGGCTACCTCCGGGAGGGGCTATACCTATCACAAGGGCATCAGGATCGAATTCAAGGGCTGTTTCAACAGAAGAAACAATGGGAACATCTCCTGTACCTATTATTTCCCTGCTCGTCCTACCAGATTTTGTAGAGTCAATGATGCATGAAATATCCCTTTCTCTGTACCTCACAAGTCCTATGGCCGTTTTTGAGGTAAAAAGCCCGAAACTTCCTTCTGCAAGTATGACCGCCCTTTTAAAATCCACCTTACCCACATGAGACGACGGTTCCATACCCCTTACTCCTCCCTTCCCTGAATATGAACTTCTGTCCCCTCTGGATGAAATAGGGATGATACTTGAATCTTATTCTGACCTTCCCCCTGTCCCCGGCTTTGAGATAACCTCCCTCCACATCAGTAAACACAACACTCTCAGATATTGTCTCAAGGTGAAGGACCGGCTCGTATCCGGCTTTTATTCTTGTGGGATGGTTAAAAACGAGAACATCAGCGGTGAACTCCCATACCGCAGATGGTTTCTTTTTTACAACAACCATGCCCCTTCTTAAATCTTCAGCGGACACGCCTTTCACGGCTATTCCGGCTACATCTCCGGAAACAGTCTGTTCAACCCTGTAATGGTGAATTTCGATGGACTGAATTCTGCTTTTTAAAAAATCACCGCTCGATGTAGGTCCAATGAGAACCTCATCTCCTTCCCTCAGAACGCCCTGCTTCACGGTTCCACTGACCACAGTACCCACACCCGAGATCCTGTAGATCTTATCGATATACATGATGAAATCATCTTTATGTCTTCTGAATCTCTTTGGAAGCAGTCTTATGAGTTCATTGAGAAGGTCCATTCCCTGCATTGTGACGGGCGATAGAGTGAGAACAGGAATCAAAACGTGCCCCCTCTTTCCAATCATCTCAGATGCTTTTTTTACCTCCTCTTCATCTTTTATTATATATGGAATTCTCCCTATCTCCCGCAATAACCCTGAAAGCTCTGCAACAACCTGATGAAGTCTGCTTTTTTCAACTCTATCTATTTTTGTGACTGCTATTATGGTGGGAAGCTCCATTGCGAGAAGGATCCCAAGATGCTCTCTGGTTGTCCTTGTCACTCCATCATCGGCAGAAACAACCAGCAGGCCGTAATCAAGCTTCTGACCGACGAGACCCCTTATCGTCGTTCTCAACCACGGTTCATGCCCCACGGTATCAACGAAAGAGACAAGCTTTTCTGCAGTTTCAACTATCCTGGCCCTTTCATGCTTATTCAGGGGATTTTTAAGATGAATTGTATTTCTGCCCCTGAACCCATACACAGCATAGGATAGATCTGCGGAAAGCCCTCTCTCAATTTCATGTTTCTGGACATCAAGAAACAACCGTGTTTTTCCACTTCCATCATCCGGAATGCCGGTTACAAGGGTTCCAACGAGGGTGCTCTTCCCATGATCCACATGCCCGGCAGTTCCAATGAGAATATGTTCCCTTGATTTTCCTCTTTTCGTAATTGTAACAAGGGCTATCCATCCACCATCAACTCTGTATTCTTCAATCTCCTTTATCTCCGCACCTATTTCCGTGCTTAACAAACCAAGTATTCTCAGGCTCTCCTGTAGTCTGTCCCGTGATACGCCCTTGAGATTCCCGCTGTCCGTAACTCCAAGAACATAGAGGGCCTCGCCCCTGCCCATAATCAACCTGTGATTCAGCTGGCACACAAGACTCTCAAATCTCGAGCTGTTGAGATGAATGTCCTCACTCAGGTACTCTTTGAATTCTATGTTTTCCCTTTCTCCCCCGTTTACAATTGAGACAAGTTTTTCGGTCATTTCATATCTATCTCGTCGGTTTTAAGCTTAAACAGCACCTTCATGCCCTTGAGTGTTAAATGGACCTTGTCCGCAAGGGCAAGTATCTCCTCTATCTTTGGCTCCCTTTTCCAGTCATAAACGTAGTCATAATCTCCCTGGATTGGTTCAAATCCAAGTGACATCAATCTTGAATTCACATCCGAGGGCAGGGCTCCTTCGCTGTTAAACCAGATTTTCATATAGCTCTTCATAGTCCATCAGTCAATAACCTTGCAGTATTATTTATAAAACTTCTCTGGTTATTCCATCCCGATCCGGTGATACACATCCACCTGCATAACCTCATACATAAATACATGCAAATAAAACTTTTTTATAATAAATCCTTCTAATTATTCAAGGAGGTGAAGCAGGAGGTGAAGTTTCTAAAAGATGAGAAGGGAGCGATAGGAATCGGGACACTGATAATCTTCATTGCCATGGTACTGGTGGCTGCAGTTGCTGCTGCGGTACTCATACAGACAGCGGGATTCCTCCAGCAGAAAGCACAGGCAACAGGCAGGGAGAGCACCGAACAGGTAGCAAGTGGTTTGCAGATCACAAGGGTCCTCGGGTATGTTGACACTGCTCCTGGTGGTAAAGTTACAAAACTGGCAATATACGTAGAGCCAAATGCGGGCAGTGCAAGCATAGATCTTAACACAGCAGTTTTGACCCTTTCAAACAAGACAACGACTGTAACACTCAAATATGGCAAAGCATCATCCCAGAACAACACCACCTTCAGTGATCAGAGTGGATACAGCGATGTTTTCTCCAGTTCACTCAACGCTTGGAGTAAGCTTTCGAACCAGCAGTTTGGTATAATAGTGCTGCAGGACGAGGATGGTTCCCTCACATGGGATTTCCCCACGTTGAACAAGGGAGACAAGGTTATCATTACTGTAAACACAACAACCCAGTTCAACGGAATTGAGGAGAGAACACATATTACCGGACAGCTTAAACCTGAATTCGGTGCTCCAGGAGTGATAGACTTCACAACTCCACCGGCATACACAACCAATGTCGTTGAACTGCAGTAACACAACCCCCTTTTCCTATTTTTTGGGAGGCAGGCTATGATAGGCAGGATAGCCAAGAAACTCAGAAGGGTGAAGGACAGAGATGAGGAGGAAAATGAGTTTGAGTTTACCCTGTCAGAGGAGTCGTTTGAGGATATTGACGAGATTGGTGGAGAAGAGGAGAGTGTGGAAGCAAAGTTGATGGAGAGACTGAATGAAATAGATAACAGACTCCCCAGAATCGATATATCTGTAAATAATCTCAAAAAAGAACTAAATGAGTTGAGAAATGAAATCTCCAGGATAGATGGGAATATTCAGGATATTATGATGCTTTACGAAGTCGTATCATCTCAGGTTAATCCCTTCATAGGTATATCAAAGGTGACGGCTGTGAGCATGGAAAAACTTGAAAGACTTGAAAAAACCGTAGAAAAGCTCAGCAGGACTGTGGATGACATCATCGTTGATTTAAGACTTCTTGCGGTCAGGGACTTTGAGATTGATGATATTGTTGAGGAGGTTCTCACGGAGGAGTTCTGATGGAAGAGGATGATATCAGGAAGGTAATCAGAATTGATGAAGATGATCGGGAAAAGGAAGAAAAAGATGAGGAAAAGGGTGAAGAGCCGGAATTCGAGGCAAAGAAGTATCTGACTCCAGAAGAGATAGAGGAGAAAATTGACGGACTCAGAGGAAAGCTACCTTCTTTCGTCTTAAAGGATCTTAAGGAGAATCTCTCAAAGAGATTGATCACTCAGGCCCAGCTCGATGTGATAATCTCAAGAACCGTCGAAAAGTTCAGGGCGAGAGATCAGATGAAAAGGATTCAGGACCTGTCTGCAAAGATTGATCAGCTTAGTTCAATTCTTGACAGATCAAATGTGGCCAACATGGAAATCCATCAGGGTCATATCAGCAAGGATCAGAAAGAAGAGGTGGATGAAAAAATGCAATCCATAACCGAAAAGATTGAAGAAGGTGGAAATATACCATCAAGGATAAAAACATCCTCGGAAGCTACAGAAGAGGCGGGAAGAGGTCGTGGAATGCTATATGAAATCGAAAAACCGAGGCTTTCCAATCTACCTGAATCCATTGATGGTTTAATGCTCACCCTCAAATGGCTGGAGTTTCTTCTTGAGAGAGTAGGTCACACGGGCCTTGAGAATACCCTGGAGTACTACGTGGATATAGGATGGATTTCAGACGAGGTTCTCTCCAGGATTTTGCGGATGGCAAGAGGTGTGAAAACAATTCATGATGATGCTGAATGGAGACCTCAGGGATTCATGACTGCCCAGGATCATATCCAGTCTCTGCTGTTTATAGAGAGGCTCAGAGGGGAAATGGTTGATAGAAATCTGCTCGATCATATTGATAGAGAGGTGAGCAGGATAAAGAGGAGGTCAGAGGAGTTACATGGGATTTAGTACCCTTGCAGTATTTTCAATTCTCTTAATTTCATTTTTCGGAGCTTCCATGATTCTCTATACCGCGGTAGCTGAAAATTACAAGGATATTAAGGAGGTGATGGAGAAAAGAGGGGAGAGATATCTTAACAGACTGAATACCCGGATAAATATCAGTTCCATTACGGTGACGGGAAATTCATCGGGTTATTCTCTTCAGATTGGTGTGATAAATAGAGGAAGCGTTACCATTGATGTCAACAGGTTTTCAGTCCTCGTCGATGGAAATCTTACAGATTTTGCATATTCTCCCTCAGGTATGCTGTATCCAGAGGAAACGGTTACCCTCTATATCGTAAACCTTTCCGGATCCGGAAGTCACAGGGTGAAAGTTGTCTGTGAGAACGGAGCAACTGCATATGCGTCCTATACGGTGTGAGGTGGCCTATACATGGGATTCGGGACGAGTGCCACACATATAATCCTGTTTATTGCAGGGATAATTCTGGCGTCATCCGTGGCCTACACCCTATCTGTTACCACCGGAAAAATTGCTATTGGTATAGAGGAAAAGGGAAAAGTCATGATGAACCATCTTTCGGGGGATATAGAGATCATCAATGACCCTCTCAGGATTCCATTGAAGTCAGGTAAATACGTTTTTTATGTAAAAAATACCGGGGAGAGAAACCTGTTATTCACTAACAGTACTGTAGATGTCCTGATCGATGGATCGATCGTTCCCGGAACAGAGATCACAATAGTAAATCCCTCTTCAGGAGTTCTTGGAGTGTCCGAGACGGGAGAAATAAGGGTCAATACCACACTCTCCTCCGGAGACCACAGGTTGAAGATCGTCGTGGATGGAATTTCAGATACCATGACCTTCAGGGTGTAATATGAAGCTCTACGGGGTACAGCTTGCAGGAGATGAATTTCACAAGAAAATAGGTGGGGGTATCCCCGCAGGCTCAATTGTGATGATCCGTGGGGAGGAGGGTTCCGGAAAATCAGCCATATGTCAGAGAATCACCTATGGGCTTCTCAACAATAGAGTTACAACCACCTATATCTCAACCCAGCTTTCAACAGTCGATTTTCTGAATCAGATGAGTTCCATGGGATACAGGGTTTCCCAGCATCTGATCTCCGGATTGATTTTATTTATTCCCGTGTACCCCCTCATAAGCGAACCGAAAACAAGAGATAACTTCGTTGAAAAGCTGATAAATGCCAGAGCACTTTTTGAAAACGAGGTTATAATTATAGATTCACTTTCCACACTCATAAAAAGTGACATTGACAGGGAAAACTCAATTGATCTCCTCTCATTTTTTAAACGAATGGCTGGCACGGGAAAGGCAATTATATTCACGATGAACTCCGGAGAGATAAAACCTCACCTTGAAAGAGAGTTCGAGCATGTCGCAACGGTGCTAATTGAGACCAGAGTCAAGGAGTTTGGAGGAGATCTGAAAAACGTCATGATGATCAGGAAATACAATTCTGCGGTTCAGAACTACCAGAAGATAATTACATTCAGGGTCGAACCGGGTATCGGACTCATTGTTGAAATAGCATCCATATCGTGATAACATGAGCCTGGAGGAAGCACTCAGGAGGAATCCTCATTTAAGAGCATATATTGAGAATGTGAAGAGAAGAGAAGGGAAAATTCCTCAGTTCATGACGTCTCTCTCAAGAGATCTCAAAGAACTTGCCCATCCAAACCTGATATATCCTGTGGGTGACCCCATATTCATCCATATATCATCAGACAGGGAGGGAAACAGGATATACACCGCCATAGAACCACAGCTTACCGAAAAAGAAAGGGAGAGCTTCGAGGCCATAACCAATAAAATGCTGGAATATGCACCGGAAGAGAGAGTTCCCACATCTGAGGAGGATATGGAGAACCTCATAGAAAAACTGTTCAGAAAGGTCACAGGGAAAGGCACGGGGAATAAAACGTTTTTTTCAGGATCAAAAATATCAATTACTGATGAACAGGCGGATAAATTCCTCTACCTGCTCAAGAGGGATATTATAGGCACAGGACCACTCGAACCCCTGATAAGGGATACATACATCGAAGATATTCATGTCATCGGGTCCGTAAACACCCATGTAGTACACAAAGTCTTCGGGATGATGAAAACAAACATCGATTTCGGAGATGATATTGCACTTGTTGAATATCTCAAAAACATGGGAGAGAGGATAGGAAGGCCCGTGAGTGAGGCGAGTCCGATCGTTGACGGATCTCTCCCGGATGGTTCGAGGATCAACATAATATTCAGCACCGATGTCAGCAAGAAAGGGCCCAGCTTCACCATAAGAAAATTCTCAGAGGTTCCGTTGAGCATAACACAGCTCGTCGCATGGGGAACGCTTTCCGCTGAAGAGGCAGCTTATCTGTGGCTCTGTCTCGAATATGGGATGAGTATTTTTGTATGTGGAGAGACCGCCTCCGGGAAAACCACAACCCTGAACTCCATACTACCGTTTATAAAACCGGATTCAAAGATATACACTGCAGAAGATACCGCAGAGGTTCTTCCTCCCCACGAGGTATGGCAGCAGTTGCTCACGAGGGAAAGGGGTGGAGAGGCAGGAAGGGTTGATCTCTTCGATCTTCTTAGAGCTGCTCTGAGATCAAGACCGAATTATATAATAGTGGGAGAGATAAGAGGTAAGGAAGGAAATATAGCATTTCAGGCTATGCAGACCGGTCATCCCGTTCTGGCAACATTTCACGCTGCTTCAGTAAAAAAAATGATTCAGAGATTCACCGGAGATCCGATAAATGTCCCGATAACGTTCATTGACAACCTGAATGTTGCGCTTATACAGCAGGCTGTATACAGAAAGGGTAAGTTTCTTCGAAGATGCACCTCTGTTGAAGAAATTGAAGGGTACTATGAGGAGATAGGTGGAGTGGTTACGCGAACTGTCTTTCAATGGGACCCGGTAACGGACAGGCATGTTTTCAGAGGTCTGAACAACAGCTACATACTGGAAAACAAAATTGCTCAGACCGCTGGATATGAGGACCCAAGAGAGATCTACAATGAACTGGAACTCAGAGCGAGAATAATCGAGGAGATGATTGCAAGAAACATTCTGGGTTATTTTGAAGTTAACAACATAATCAGGGCATTCTATAAGAAAGGTCTGGAGGGGCTTCCATTCACTATATGAGGGGATACAATGGAATTTGTTGAGAGATCTGGGATCAATCCAGAGATATATATTAGAAAGATCCTCCTGCCATCCATAACAGCATCTGCCATTATTGCAATCCTTATTTACCTGATCATAATCCCGAGACTCCTGTTCCTTGGACCTTTTGCCTATGCAATCATATTCGTTCCCTTTTTTATAGCGGTGGCCGGAATCCTCTATCCAAAAATCGTTGCAGACAGAAAGAAGCAGGAAATAGAGAACAACCTGCATTACTACATAACCCATCTCGGTGTGCTCTCTCTTTCGGAGGTGGACAGAAAGGCTGTTATGAAGATAATATCCGAAAGAAAGGAGTACAAGGCTCTTGCAAGGGAGACAGAGAAAATTTTCGTGATAATAGACAAATGGGGTAGAAGCCTTGCTCAGGCTTGCAGATTCCTGTCAAAGAGGACTCCAAGCGGTATATTTGCTGATTTCCTTGACAGATTTGCTCATTCCCTCGATAGCGGGGAGGATATGGATGAGTTTCTTAAGAAGGAACAGGAAGTTGTCATGAACGACTTTGCCACCATGTACAGGGGAAAAATCTACGATATGGATGTGTTCAAGGAGATCTACACATCGATAATCCTTTCCATAGCATTCTTTGCATCATTTGCCATAATAATACCGTTTATTACTGGAGAAAGCCTGAAAACTCTCTCATTCCTTATCGTCTTTGTCCTCATATCCACGGAAATCGCAATTGTTTATTTTATGAAGAACAAGGTTCCTGAAGACACAATCTGGCACACTATGGATGTAATAACCGAAACAGATAAGATGCTGATCAAAAAATTTCTCATCTCCATTGGTGGATGCGCTGCAACTGGTCTCGCCTATTATTTCCTGTTACTCCCTGTACTGAATTTTTCCCTCCCCCTTCCATTCGCGGTTTCCCTTTCCATCACTCCCCTTCTGTATGCAGGTATGGCGGTGAGAAATGAAGAGGAAAAGATAAAGAGGAAAGACGCAAACTTTCCAGGTTTTATAAGAAGTCTCGGAGGATCCGCAAGTGCGAGGGGTGGTCAGATACTTGAATCCCTGAAATATCTGACCGCTCATGATTTCGGACCCCTGACAGATGACATAAGAAAGCTCTACAGAAGACTTATTACGAGGCTCAACAACGAGCAGGCATGGAAAATGTTCGCTCTTGATACCGGGAGCAACCTTATAAGCAGATTTTCGGATATGTTCGTTGAGGCCATTAAGCTCGGCGCAGAGCCGAAGGATGCAGGAGACATAATTGCAAACAATTTTTCCAGGATGAATGAGCTCAGAACCCAGAGATTTCAGAGCACCTCAAGCTACATCGGAATAAGTTATGGAATGGTCGTGGGGGTGGCATTCGCCCTGTTCATATCCTTTGGAATCGCCAGGGGGATAAACGATATGTACCTGTCCATCAATGTCTCGGCAGAGTTTGTAAAGGACATAATATACACAACCCCACCTGAAAATCTTGAATGGGTTTTCAATCTGATCTATTTCTCACTGGTAATGCACTCTGCTCTTTCGTCCATTTCAATCAGGATAATGGACGGCGGACATCTTCTCAACTCCCTCAACCACTTTGTGGGGATGATGTGGGTAACCGCGGTGGTTGTGCATCTTGGCGAGAAAACCATCATGGGCATGTTATCTCCAGCGGGTTGATCTGGAGGCTGAAAGCTCAAAATCGTTAAATACAAGTTCATCATGTGGTAGCCTGAACGGGGTGGTAGGGTAGCCTGGTCATCCTTGCGGCTTTGGGAGCCGTAGACCCCAGTTCAAATCTGGGCCACCCCATCAATTCGACAATAACTAATTTTCGCCGGTTGAGATATTTTTCCACACCTCATAAGCAGGTTTTTCTGTTCCATCCTTTTTAATAAGCCCGACATAATCGTTTTTATCCAGATCATGCAACCATGACCATCCAAAAAGAATCAGATCCATTCCCTGGTCTCTGGTAAGATGACCCGTTACGTGCTTAATGACTTCAGCCTGAGCTTTTTCACCACCGAATGCCTCATGCGAAGGCCATCCGAATTCAATCAGGCCGAATGGTTTATCTGGGAAATAATCCATTGCAACAGAATAATAATCATCGGGGATATCAGAGGGCAATCTTATCCCCCTGACTGCATATGGATAGCTTGTGAAGACAATCACATCCAGTTTTTCTGGATTGAACATCGCAAGAACTGAGAGATCTGCTTCACGATTCTCTTTAACAATTTCACGTGCAAATGTACAGAAAACCTTTGTTTCAGGTGAGATCTCCTTTACAGAATCATATATTTCTTCATACAGACTTATATAATGCTGAAAGCCATTGGGGTTGTTTTCATCCATTCCATATTTCTCGTACCACCGGTTTACCTCATTGCCAACCGATATGTAAAGCGGTCTCGAGGTTTTTACCACATCAAGAACTGCCTGTTTATAGGCGTTTCTCCATTCCGGATCGCTGAGAGTTGCTTCTTCCATCCCAGGTGGTTTCACAAGGTTGAGGTCCCTCCCTATGAACGATATCTGTATCACAGGAAACATACCATTACCCCGTATATAACCCTCAACAAATGTCTGACCCCAGCTTCCAGAAAGATCATCGGCAAGTCTGTAAAAGGGCGTTGGTTTCCCCCATACTGGAGAGAATTCTGCATACATGGATGCCTGAATATATGCCTCTTCAAAACTCTGTCCATCACCGGGAACCGGTAAAACACCCATATAGAAACCTCTTTCAGGAATTTTCGGAGAGTCAGCAGGAGTAATAGTATCGCCAGCTTCAGATTTTCCTCCCTCCATGCACCCTGAAATAAGAACAGATGACAAGATGACCATAGGAAATAAAACAAAGCAGGCAATATATCCCTTTCTGTCCATTGATATATCCATTAATTCGCCCCTTTAAATCAGTAGATCCGGCAAAATATATGAAACTTATTCATTTCGGGACATATCGGGAACCCGATCACAGGGTTATTTATATGTCATCTTTCAACTTTATGGTATGCGTGGAGAAGCACTCGCACTATTTGCAGCATTGCTGTGGGGAATAGCCCCTTTATTTGACAGAATAGCGATAGTGAACATATCTCCTCTCTCTGCCAATTTCATACGGGCTCTGGCATCATTCTCCATCCTTCTTGTCTATGTTTTTGTGTCGGATAATGCAGGACAGATACTGAACGTCTCCCCCCGATCGATTTTCTTCCTTGTCATGGCAGGTGTCATGGCAGGAGCAATTGCGGGAATAGCGTATTACCAGTCACTTAAGATGATAGGTGCAGCGAAAACAGTTCCTCTTACCTCGGTATATCCCCTCATTACCGTTGTACTGGCGATTATATTTCTGGGCGAGAGGGTTTCTGTTCAGGTATTTCTCGGGGCAATACTCATCGTGGCGGGTGTCATTCTGGTGAGCGGTGGCTAAGGCAGATCATCCCACTTTTCCGTCACATCCCCCTCACCCAGATACTTTTCGGTTAGATATTTTTCAACATCCATACCAAGGAGGTTTGCAATGCACAGTAGAACAAAAACGCTATCTGCCAGCTCCTCCTCAAAATTTCTCTTCTTCCTTATTGACCGTGCAAGTTCCCCGACCTCTTCCATAAGAACAGATAGAAGAAAGTAGACACCAGATCTTTTATCAATTTCGAGATATCTTTCCTTCAATCGATCCTGAATTTCTGAAAGGTGCATATATGATAATATCCTTACTGTAAATTATCTTTTTCTCCATCTATAAAACTCAGCACGTCCACATTCACCGTTCTGCACCTGATCACCACTCCAAATCTTCTCCACAACCTGATAACCCTTGCGATATCTTCCCCTTCTCCAAGACAGATGTATGCGGGCCCGTTTCCCGAAAGTCCCACCTCATCAACGTATCTTAACGCCATTTTTACGGGCTCGTAGGAGTAACCAAGCCTCTCACAGTAAAATTCGGAGTTAATGTTCATGGCCTGTCCTATATTTCCATCCTCAATTTCCATAACAGCCTCTTTTAAGACCTCAGAACCCCTGAGGAGTGACATATCGACCTTCTTTTTTCTGGCAGGAGGAATAAGAACAGCACAATCTCTATAGAGATCTTTCCTGAGTATAATCTCGTTTTTCCTGTTATCGGTCAGGACAAGACCACCATAGAAGGATGCACATGCGTCATCATATGCCCCGGTATAGCTTATTCCGTGTTTTTTTGAGAGTTCTGAATTAATCCCTGGAATATCATCCGGTTGGATACCACCCGATGTCCTGTACAGACAGGTTAAAATGGAATTAACAAAGGCACTGCTACTTCCAAGTCCAGATCCTGGAGGAATGGATGACTCTATATTGAACTCCGGATCCTTAACCACTGGAAAAAAGGATTTGATGTCATCAATGAGTTCCTTCTCCCGACCCATCTCCATCCTGTTACCCGACCCGGAATGTCTGAGTCTGCATACAGTTTTGAGGGATATCCCGAAAGCACATCCAACCCCGGTTCCCAGTGCATTGAGTATTGTTCCTGCACCCCATCCCATGCCAAGCATTGCAGAAAACTTGTTTCAAAATCTTTATTTATTTTCCTGTTTTCCTGGATATGATGAGACTCCTTGAATACCAGGCAAAGGATTTTCTGAGAAAAAACGGGCTGAAGATACCTGAAGGAGTCGTTGTTGAAGATCCCCACGATATTCCCTCTGATATGCAGTTTCCATTGGTCCTCAAGGTTCAGATTCCAACAGGCAGGAGAGGAAAGGCCGGAGGAGTCAGAGTGCTCAAAAATCCCGGAGAAATAAGGGATACTATTGAAGATCTGCTCTCACAGACTTTCTATGGATTCAGACCCCGGAAGATCCTGATTGAAAGATTCATTGACCATACTTCCGAGCTTTATCTTGGAATAACCTATGATCCACTCAAGAGAAAACCCCTCCTGATTTTTTCACCTGAAGGGGGTATCGAAGTTGAGGACAGGAAGAGGATGATACTCGAACTTTCAGTACTGAGGAAAACATTTCCATTTCAGATCAAAAAATTCTTTATTGAGGCAGGATTTCACGGAAAAACAGCTATTGAACTTTCCGGAATCGCCTGGAAGTGCCTCAATTTATTCATGGATAACCACCTCACCCTTCTTGAAATAAATCCCCTTTTTGAGACACCTGAGGGGTTTATCGTCGGCGATGTGCACATTGAAGTGGATGATGATGCAGGGAATCTGGACTACGAAAATGAGTATAAGACGGAGTTTGAAAGAGAGGCTGAAGAGATAGACAAAATTGATTACAGGGGCACTGCAAGGCTTGTGGAGTTTGACGGGGATATCGGCCTTATAATTGGTGGTGGTGGAGCCAGTCTGACCATATTTGACGCTGTAATGAGATATGGAGGGAGACCAGCGAATTACTGTGAAGTTGGAGGGAACCCCACTGTTAAAAAGGTATCCAAGATAACAGAACTGATTCTATCGAGGGGGGTGAAAGGATTGCTCGTTATAAC
>WAJW01000023.1 GCA_015523685.1 Archaeoglobaceae archaeon | reverse complement strand
ATCCCTCCCTTTCGGCAAATCTCTCAACAACGATAACGGATCGCTTTCTGGCGAGTTTCCGGATCATGGAGGATATGCCTTTCCTGCTTTCAATATCGAGTCCGGTGAGTGGTTCGTCCAGAACAGCATCTGAATCCTCTCCGGACTGGGAAAAGAGGGATGCGAGGGCAAGCCTTTTCATCTCTCCTCCGGAAAGCGTGTTCACATCCCTTTCTGCGAGGTCTTCCAGTCCGAATTTCTTCAGGAAATACCATGGATCCGTGGAAGAGAGGGAAAGATCCTCGAGAGGTGTTCTTCCCATGATCTGGTTCTCCACGTCCTGAAAAAGGATAGCGGGATTTCCATCTGACTCGATCTTCCCTTTAATTGCCCCCCCTGTGTATCCCGGTGCTATACCGGTGAGGATCATGCAGAGAGTTGTTTTCCCCGAAAGAGACCCGCCATGAACTTCAGTCAATCCCTCTTCGAATTCCATGGATAGATCCCTGAATACGTAATTTCCTTCAGGATACCTGAACCAGAAATTTTTCAGGGTTATCAACAGAACTCACCCACAATCCTCATGGGAAGTTCTGTATCTATGGAATCCAGATCATCAGGAGAAATGGCTCCGACAACAACGGTGGACGGGCCACATGATCTGGAAAGGAAGCGGGGATCCTCAAAAAATCTCACCCTCAGGTTGTTATCATTTGCAATAACCCTCACTTCATGGCCCACACCCCTCGACCCTGTTGGGATGACGTCCTTTATACGGGTTTTGAGGAGCCCGAGGAGGTGATGGGTGGTGCACACATCCTTCGCATTCAGCACGTCTTCCCCCACTCTGGGTTCGCCAAATGCAACCGCAAGATCGCCCTTTTCAACCATTCCTGTTCTGAGTTCTCTGGCTTTACCGATGAGGGTTATTCCGATCCCCGTCTGGGTTGTGGGAATGTTTTCTTCCGTACTTCCAAAGGCTTCAACATCCCATTCTTTCAGCGCGTCCATCATACCCTCGAGAATCCTCCTCCCGTAATCCATGCTCACGGTAAGGTTGTTTATCAGCATTACAGGTTCCGCCCCTACGCAGAGAATTTCAAATAGGGCAGGGCGGATACCTATAAAGCCAACCGAATGCGGGTCCGCTCTCACAAGATCGTTTTTCAGGGATCCGATCCCTCCGAGAGAATCGCATGAGATGACGAGTATGGTGTTTCCAGCGTTTATTTTCCTCAGATCTCTTGTTCCAACTCTCCCCATCATTTGCCCCTGTATCCCCTGTATGCTATCCCGGCAATAAGAACGTTTGCGAGGGAAGCGAGGGTCAGGAATGGCATCACCGCAATAACCATGCCCATCCCGCCAACCGGAAAGACAAGAAATGATCCCACGACACCGTTGATAACAATTGCAGTAATGCTTCCGGCTATGATACCAGCTTTTCCCGTGATAAGCCTGAATAGGCTCACTGTGAATGCCATGTAAACAGCAACAGCAATGTGCATTGGCAAAGTCAGTGGAAATCCTGCCACATAGGCAGACGCAAGATGGCCAATTATTGCCACGGGAACCCCTTCATACAGGCCGAAAGTGACTGCAGAGAAATAAGCTGGAGCAGAATCAAATGCAATGCTTCCAAGAGGGGAGGGTATTTTGATCAGTGCTCCTACCATGCTGAGGGCAATGAATATCACAATTCTTGCGGTCCTGATGTATCTCTCCCTTTCACCGGAAAAAACCGTCTCGTTCATGGCACGAACTTCCCATCATGACAGATAATTTTTTTCATTGTGTTACATATGTAAGACACAATCAAAAAGCAACCTTTATAATACATACTGCAATTTTTTTAAAGGGTGAAATCATGCGAAGAATCGGTATTGTTGCATTACTGATTTTGATTGCAGTTACACCAGCCCTGGGAGATATCAATGCTGGAAAACAGATATATCAGCAGAACTGTTTCTGCCACGGAGAGAAGGGTGATGGACTCAAGTCACAGGGTGTTGACTTCTCAAGCAGTCAGTTCTGGGCCAGGGAATCGGATGAAGAAATAAAAGAGGTCATAAAGAATGGAAAGGATGGAATGCCCTCCTTTTCATCCCTTACGGATGCTCAGGTCTCCGATGTGATTGAGTACATGAAGACCCTCGCGGGACAGGCACCCCAGCCAACCCCGACGTCAACTCCATCCCCAACCCCCACTCCATCTCAGACGCCCACCCCTGCACCAACCGGAAAGGAGGAGAAAAAACAGCCCGGATTTGAGCTGTCTCTTGCCATCGCAGGCCTGTTCATCGCAATGCTGGTGATAAGAAAAAGAAATTAATCACATCCTCTCTATTTTTTCCGTTCAGGGCCACAGTCCTCTCAGCTCAAAGGCTTTGACAACTCTTTTCAGAGCAAGGCTCAGCGCGGCATTTCTCCATGTGGCATCTTTTCCAAGCTCCCTCTTGACCTTCAGAACCTCGTTGAAGCTTCTTATCATGATCTTCTCAAGCTCAGCATTCACCCTTTCCTCATCCCAGAAGTATCTGTTGAGATCCTGTACCCATTCAAAGTAGCTTACTATTACCCCGCCGGAGTTGGCAAGTATGTCAGGGATGACAAGTTCGCATTTCTCATCCATTATTCTGTCAGCCTCGGGGGTTGTTGGGCCATTGGCCCCTTCTGCAATTATTCTCGCATTGATTCTGTCCGCATTTTTCTTTGTTATAACTCCCCCAAGTGCTGCGGGGATCAATATGTCGCATTCCAGCTCCAGAAGCTCCTCATTGCTGACTTCCCTGGCTCCATCAAATCCCAGAACAGAGCCGGTCTCAAGCTTGTGATCCCTGACCTTCTCAACATTCAAACCCGATTCCTGATAGATACCTCCTCTGGAATCGCTGACCGCTATTATTCTAGCCCCCCACTCACTCAAGATTTTTGCAGCATGATAGCCAACATTTCCAAATCCCTGAACCACAACTCTCGCATCTGAGAGCCTCATGCCCAGTCTTGTTGCCGCCTCTCTCGCGACTATGGCAACCCCCCTGCCTGTTGAGGATATTCTCCCTCTGGAACCGCCGAGTTCAACCGGCTTCCCCGTGACGATGCCCGGAACTGAATAGCCCTTGAATATGCTGTAGGTGTCCATGACCCATGACATCACCTCGGGATTTGTATAGACATCCGGTGCTGGAATGTCCTGGTCGGGGCTTATTATCGGCAGGATTGCAGTGGTATATCTCCTTGTAAGCCTTTCAATTTCTCTCCTGCTCATTTCCTTTGGATTACACGCAATCCCGCCCTTCCCCCCTCCGTAGGGAATGTCCACGACAGCACATTTCCAGGTCATCCACATCGCAAGAGCTATTGTTTCTTCCATTGTAACCTCCGGGTGGTACCTTATTCCTCCCTTGTAGGGGCCTCTAACTCCACAGTGCTGGGCTCTGTAGCCTATGAAGACCTTTATATCCCCATCATCCATTCTCACGGGAACCTTTACCCTCATGACTCGATCCGGTTCTTTGAGATATTCGACGAGTCCCTCATCCAGGTTCATTATCTGGGCACACTCTTCCAGCTGTTTCTGGGCTATTTGAAGTGGGTTCTCATCCATTCTATCACCGTGAATATTTTTAATCTTTAAAATTTAAAATATTTGGGATTTCTCACGACAGTATCTCCACATCATCATCTGCCGGCATTTCAAGTAGCTCTCCAGTGGTGGCACTGTAAAATGCTGTCCCTTTCTTTCCTGAAACCTCCCATACAGGTATGTAAACCAGTTCCAGATCAACGTTCACATCCTTCGGTGAGGGTTTTATAACCACGGTATCAACTATGAAGGAATCGCCGGTCTCCCTTTTCATCTTTAACCTTCTGGTGTACTTGGAGATTAGCTCGTCCATAATCTTCTCTTTTGCATCTTCTTTATCGATCCTTGTTGTATCTATCTGATATTCACCGCTCACCTCTATGCTGTCCATTATCTTTGCATTGAGAGGTTCATCAAAGAACCCGTTTACCGCGTTCATCAGTCCCTCGCCCTCCTCCTTTATCTCGAGGGTGTTTCCCTTCACCCTCCTGACGTGATGGAGTCTGAAAGAGTATTTCCAGTGGGGGACGAATTTCAGCCTGACGTCTGTAATGCCCCCAACCTCGCCGATTGAGGTCCTACGAACCTCCTCCTGCCTGTATCTCACCGGATAGGATTTTATGAAAATAACCTCGGACCCAGAGGGAATTCCTTTATCCACTTCAATCTCCCACCTCTTACCCTCCAGATCAAGTACAACAGCCCTGCCTATTTCATACATGATCCTGTCTCTGTCCCAGACGGTCAACCCAAGCCTTCTGAATTTCTCGCGTTCCTCATGGCTCAGTTCCCTCAAAGTGAGATGAACAACTCCCTCATCATTCACGATACCATCATCCAGGTATCTGAGCCTGAAAATAGAATCGTTTTCCGCCACTATCTCATCACCTTCTGGTTTTACTCTGTAACCACTGGATTTCAGTATTTCTTCCAGAACCTTTAAAACTCTCTCTTTCATTCATATCAACCCTTTTTCAGCTGTTTTTCAATCAATCTGTCAAGGATCATCAGAAATTCTTCCTCCTTCCCCTTGGGGATTGTCGCTCCTGCGGCAATGTTATGTCCACCTCCCACACCGCCCACCTCCCTTGCTGCATGATTTATGGCCTTTGCAAGATTAAGACCCCTTCTTATAAGCTCCTGTGTCCCCCTTGCCGAAACCTTGACTCCATCATCCTTTTCCGCGAATGCAACGATGGGCTTTGAAGAATCCCCGATGGGCAGACTCATTCCGGCAACTATTCCCACAATGGTTTCACGAATTCTGTTACCTGCGTGAAAGTACTGGATGTTGTCAAGTCTCTCTATCCCGTTCTCCTTAACAAGGGTAAGTCCCTCGGCAAGGTTTCTTCTGTGTTCCGACAGCAATCTGATGGCCTTTTTCAATGCAGTATCCCTGTCCCCGAGACAGATCTTCAGACCGATATCCTCATGTCCGTATCTTGCGGTTGCGTTGAGAAGGGTGGAAAATTCCATCGCATCTCTAAGCTCTGTGCCCTCCTCCTCATTCAGAAGGATGTACACCTCTCCCACGAGCCTGTTTATGGCATGGGGATTCAATCCGGATTCAATGGCTATTTTTACGAGTCCGGACACGATCCTCTTTTTCTCCTCGAATTCCAGATCTATCCATCGTCTCCACTTCTCACCATCTTTGAGGGGTACATCGAGTTCTTTCAAAAATCTCAGACATCCCTCCTCGTTCCCTGTAATCCCCGGAATGGAAGGGTCAGAAGAATACTGGAGCATCCTGAAGATTGGCCTTGTCTGTTTACCGAACATTCTGAGGTCTCTTATCAATTCTATGAAACCTCCCTTCACACCCTCGAGCATTATCTCTCTGTTGAGGCCGATCAACCTTCTGTTTCGCGAATCCTGAAGGTCTCCAACGGATCCAACAACCGCAAGGGTCACGAGATCAAAATTCAGACCGAGTTCCCTCGCGAGAAGATACGTGGTGGAGGAGCCACTCAGCTCTTCACCCCCGTCAAATCCTGCAACATGAGGGTTGAGGTGGTATCTGCATCCACTGCCCTGTGGCATGTGGTGATCCGCTATTACAGCATCCAGTCCTCTGGAGGTTATCTCATCCTGCATTCCGCTTCCCAGATCTGTAAAGAGTACGGTTTCAGGATTTCTGGATAGCACTTCATCAAGGGCATTTTCATCAAGCTGTTTTACGAACATGACATCCGTTTCTACTCCCGCCCTCTCCAGAGCTCTGCACGCTATTCCTGCAGAACAGAGTCCGTCAGCATCTATATGTGAGACGATAAGAACTTTATCACTTTTTTTCAGCTTCAAAGCGCATTCTCTGGCAATCTTAAGAAGTACATCCATTGATTCAATAACCATCAGGATTAAATAAAAAATTTTTTATTGAATTCCATGTGAAACAATGTTGTTTCGACTGAAACTTTAAAAGCCACATGGCTGAGGTGATAGTGTGATAAGGGCCGGCATTCTCGGAGGAACAGGTTACACAGGTGGGGAGTTACTCAGAATCCTCAGAGACCACCCTTCCGTGAAGGTTGAGGTTGTGACATCAAGGAAAGAATCCGGTAGAAGGATCGATGAGTATCATACCCATCTCAGAGGAGTATATTCTCTTAAATTTATTGATGTGGATTTGAAGGAATTCAGGGAATGTGATGTTGTCTTTTCTGCCCTGCCCCATGGCTCATCCATGGAATACATTCCGGAACTGCTCGACATGGGAATCAGGGTCATTGATCTGAGTGCGGATTACAGGCTGGCCAAAGATGTGTATGAAAAAACATACGGCCTGAAGCATAAAGGTTACAGAAGGGCTGTGTACGGCCTCCCTGAAATCTACAGAGATCTGAGTTTTGCGGATCTGGTTGCGAATCCCGGATGCTATCCCACAGGAGCGATTCTTTCAGTCGCACCCCTTGCAAAGAAAAGGCTGATTGAAACAGTCGTATTTGATTCGAAATCCGGGGTGACGGGGGCGGGTGTCACTCCAACAGAGTTCACCCATTTCCCGAACATTGCCGATAACATAGTACCGTACAGGGTAACGAATCACCGGCACTTTCCGGAGATAGAGCAGGAACTCACGAAACTTGGAGGTAAGATGAGAATCGCCTTCACACCCCACCTGATTCCTGTGAATCGCGGTATTCTGACCACTGCTCATGTGTATCTCAAAGGACCGCTCGATAAAGAGGAAATTCAGGAGATATACGAGGAATTTTATTCGGACTGCTATTTTATAAGGTTCGTCGATTCTCCATCTGTGGGACGGGTCAGGGGCTCAAACTTCTGTGATATCGGATTTTTCTCAGATGGCGAGAGGCTGGTTGTTATCTCGGCCATTGACAATCTTGTTAAGGGAGCATCAGGTCAGGCGGTTCAGAACATGAATCTCATGTTCGGAATTCCGGAGGAGAGGGGTCTCACTCATCTTCCGGTCTTTCCATAACCTCTGTCAGTTTCATAAGTGGATACCTAAGATTCTCGTCATATTCAAGCCTGGCAGATGCCGTGGCTTTCCCCACTCTCACGGTTATCTCCACTTTCAGGTGCTCACCCCTCAGTTCTGCATAACCCATCCGGGAATAATCTTTCCTCAACCTCTCTTCATCAATCATGACCTCTGCATGTATGACATGGGGCTGGCTTTTCACCGATTCCTCGATGATCTTCTCTGTTTCCCTTATAAATTCCGTTCTTACGGGCATTCCCGTGAACTGGTGATAGAGGGCCCCGAGTTTAATTCCCGCCTCAAAACAGGCTTTAAGTTCGTCTCTCATTGACATACCTCCAGAAGGGATGTAACGCGTAAGCAAGAAGCAAAATGAGGGCAGGATAGGGAAAATATGCCAGAGGTTTAATTCCGTAAACCCCGTAAATGGCGGACATTATGAGCAATACTCCCATTATAAACAGCAGGATTGAATTTCTGACCTTTTCATACTCAATCCATGATATCATGAGGGCTGAAAGTGCGAGGGCAACAATGGATATCGACCATGGTGGAAAATCTGCAAGAACCAGAAGTGAAATGGCAATTCCGGTAAATGTGATGGGTATTCCCTCAAAGTTTTCCCTTCCGATGATGTTAAATCTGGCAAGCCTCAGCATTCCGGTGGTCACTATAAATCCAGCAGTGGCCAGAGAGAGGGTTGAGGGAGAGTAAAGAACGATTATCAGGCCGGAAAGAACTCCAAAAGATACAATGTCTGCGAGAGAGTCCATCTGCTTCCCCATTGCGCTTTTCTCCCACTTTGAAATTGCTCCATCTGCTCCATCAAGGATCCCTGAAATTATCAAAGCAGAGCATCCGTAGTAAACGCTGGAGATTGAGAGCCATATCCCTGTGAAACCAACCAGCAGATTTGAAATTGAAATAAGGTCAGGCGCCTTTATCTCCTCTATTATCCCCATCAACCTCCCTCGCAATTACGCTTTGACCTGCATGTACCCTGTCCCCCTCCCTTACAGTGATTCTGAATCCATCCGGAAGGGTAACGTGGACTCTGGAACCGAATACAATCATTCCTATTCTCTGACCTCTCTTAACCTTATCGCCTTCAGACACAAAACCTATTATTCTCCTGGCAAACCATCCCGCAATCTGTAAAATTTCCATATTCCCCTTTTCTGTTTCGATGAGAAGTCTCCTTTTTTCATTATCCTTCCAGTCTCCAAATGCGGGTTTGAATTTTCCGGGATAATGCTCTGTCATGATAACCCTGCCTTCAAGAGGGGATCTGTTGATGTGACAGTCAAAGATGCCCATGAAAATCTCCACCGTATTACCCTGCACCTTCCTGACCGTTCCATCTGCAGGTGAGACCGCTCCGTCACCTTCGGGCACCCTCTCCGGATCCCTGAAGAATACAAGCAGAAATAAGAATACCAGAGATAGAATTGCTGATACTGGCGGAGAGATGTATGCAAATGCGAATATCAGGATAAGCAAAGTAATGAGGTATTTAACTGCATGACGGAGAATCATTCCCCCTCACCCCTGAGGGTACTCACAATGACGTCCTTAAGGCCAACTATCAGCTGTTCCAGTTCAGGAAGTATCATGAAAACCGCATATGCAATTGCTATGAGGGCGAGAGTGGAACCAATTTTTGCAAGCACATGATGGGCAATGTAAAAGCTCTCGTCTCCGTTATCACCGAACCAGTTGTATGAATAGGCGAGTATGACGAAAACGTTTCTGAATATGTTCAGAACGAAAATGGGGATTACAGATACTGCAAAGGCGAGAAATCTCCGCTTCATCTCTCCTCCAGCTCCAAAACTCGCTCCTGTAAACAGCGCAATGCTCTCAATAGCGGTGCATGAAAGTATGATCTCCACAAATTTTCCGTTGGATTCTATAACGTTCCACCGTGCAAGACTGAAATTATAACCCAGAAGATGACCCGTATAAAGGATAAGGGAAATAACACCGGATATAAGCCATTCTCTCAGTTCAGGGATAATGGCGAAAGGAAAATAAACCAATCCTGCCAGGGTTGAAAATAACGTCACCTTCGACAGAAGTTCGATGTTCTCTCTGTTCGTGACTGAAATGGTGTAGGAGAGAATCAGGAAGAACACACCTGATATGACAACAAGGGCGGTGTTGTAGTAGTCTGAAATGGATATGTAATGGGGGGATTTCAGAAACCAGAAAAGGGCAAATAAAAACCACCCGGATACACCTGAAAGTCTTATGCGTGTGAGGGAAAACAGAAGCATTAGAGCGAGAGATACGGCAAGGAGAAGACTCATGGATGTTGTTAAAGTTAAATAGGGATATATACAATTTTCCCCTCATGATCGATCTTCATATCCATTCGGTGTATTCAGATGGAGCGGGAAATGTGATGGATATTGCAAGGAAGGCAACTGAGAGGAATCTGGATGCCATAGCCATCGTGGATCATGGATCGGATCATTTCCTTGGACTCACGGAGAGAAAGGCCGGGAAGAGGGATATGGAGATCAGAGATGCAGAGGCAATATACGGTATAGAGATACTGAGCGGGATAGAGGTTGAAATACACGGAGATGGAAACCTGTTCATTCCGGGAAAATTTGATTACATTCTCATCTCCTCCCATTCCACCATGACACCCCAGAAGATCAATATGATGATGGATACAGTTAAAAAACAGAGAGTTTCCGCTATCGCACATTTCGGGGCCTTTGGCTTCATGGGATTTGAAGATATGGAACTGCTGGAGGGACTTTTTGATTTACTGGAAAGCAAAAAAGTTTCTGTGGAAATAAATGAGGCATACATGGCACCTCCCGATTTCATACTTGAGATGTGCAGAGATAGGGATCTGACATGCACTGTGGGAAGTGACTCTCACAGGATTGAGGATGTGGGTAAGGTTGAATGGGCTATGAAGTGCATGGAAACTTATTTTAAGGGGAGGCTCATCAGATGGTGAGAATGAAGTGTATAACCCTCACGGTCGATGCCATAATTCCTGTTGAAGGTAAGATAGTGCTGGTAAAAAGAAAAAATCCACCCTACAGGGGTTATTATGCCCTTCCCGGTGGAATTGTGGAATATGGTGAGAGAGTGGAGGATGCTGTTCTGAGAGAGGCGGAGGAGGAAACGGGAATAAAGGGAAGCGTCCATTCCCTTGTCGGGGTATATTCAGATCCCGGCAGGGATCCGAGAGGTCATTTCGTATCGATCTGTTTTATTGTTCTTCCCGAGGGCGGAGAGATGAGAGCGGGATCAGATGCAGACAACATTGCGTTATTCCCTCCTGAATCCGTTCCTGAGCTTGCCTTTGACCATAACAGAATGATAGAAGATGCACGGGAGGTTCTGAATGCAGTTCTGTCCAAAGTGTAAGAGCATAATGATATCGGATTCTGAAAATCTGAAATGCAGGAAATGCGGATATGAGATGAAGGGTGGAGAAGGAAATATAGTCACGGTGGAGAAAAGAAGGGAGCGGGAAATCCCTGTGATCGAGGATTCGGATTCCGTTGCAACTCTTCCAACAACAGACACAAAGTGTCCCCGGTGTGGAAACAGAAAGGCCTACTGGTGGATGAGACAGCTGAGAGCTGCTGATGAAAGCGAGGTGAGATTTTTCAGGTGCACGAAATGCGGGAAGACGTGGAGAGAGTATAACTGATGATAACAGATGTCCAATTCATCCACCTCCAATCCCGGAAAATTGGATGATAGTTTGAATTGAATGCAAGTTATTAAATATTTTAAAAGATTAAATTTCAGGGAATGATTGAAGAGGGCGTATATGAACCTCTGCTGAAAATAGGGCTGAGCCTTGGACTGGGACTTCTAATTGGGCTGGAAAGAGAATGGGCTCATAAGGAGGCCGGGGTCAGGACATTTACCCTTTTATGCATTCTTGGCTCGCTTTTCAGTTTCATAAGCAGGGAAATGGTTGTTATTGGAGGTGTATTCGTCATAGGGATGTCCGCATATCTCTCTTTCCTTGGATTGCAGAAGGGAGAGGTGAGACTGACAACAATAACATCCCTCATGATAACATATGGAGTTGGTGTCACAGTCGGATATGGCCTTTACATCCCGTCAATCCTTATTGCTGTGGTGACAATGACATTGCTCGCAACAAAAAGGGAGCTTCACGAAATCGCGGGAGAGCTATCTGAGGAAGAGCTCAGGGCAATAATAAAATTCGCCATTGTGGCGTTCATAGTTCTTCCGGTTCTTCCGAACAGGTATGTTGATCCATGGGGTGTGGTGAATCCGAGAGTGGTATGGCTCATGGTCGTTCTGATAACGGGTCTTAGCCTTCTCAATTACGTTCTCCTTAAAAAATTCGGGGGCAGGGGCATAACATATCTTGCATTCTTTGGAGGGCTTTTAAACAGCACTGCGGTGGTTGGAGAGATCTCTCACAGGGTAAGAAATCTGCCTGAATTGAAAGACATTGCAATTCCTGCCGTTTTTCTGGCTGATTTTGCCATGGTTTTAAGAAATATGGCCCTTGTCGCCATCCTCTCTCTCAGCATACTCAAACTCGTAATTCTCCCGATGGTTGTCATGATAATCACAGCTTATGCAATGAGCAGGGTCTTTTACAGAAATATTGGAGGAGATCTGTCCATTGAAATCAGATCCCCCGTGAGCCTATGGAATTCGTTCAAGTTCGGTGTTATATTCCTCATTATAATTCTGTTCGCTTACTTCGCCAATTATTTCTTCGGTGGGAGCGGTTTTGTGATATCTGAATTTGTGAGTGGATTGATAAGCAGTGAGAGTGCCACCATAGGTGCCCTCCTTCTGTTTTTATCCCAGACCATAGATGCGGAGATAATTGCCATCGGAATCGTGATGGCGAGCATTGCGAGCATTCTGGTAAAACTTCCAATCATATTTGTGTCCAGGCAGAAGGATTTCATTTTCAGGGTTGCCACAGGTGATGTGCTCGTCCTTATAACAGGAATGATTTCAGGTG
>WAJW01000022.1 GCA_015523685.1 Archaeoglobaceae archaeon | reverse complement strand
TCTCTGAGTAGATAAATTACTGTCTCATCATTTAACAATCTTTCTGGAAAAATCAGGACTTCCTTTTTAATTTTTTCCATCTAATCATCACCTTTATTCTACATTTATTTCATTTTGCTATAAATAAATTTTTGAATTCCATTTCATCATTGACTTCACCTACTAAGGTACCGTCGTCAATCTTTATCACCCTATGAGCTACTTCTTTCAAAGCAGTCCGATTGTGACTTACAATAACAAGAGATACACCAGTTCTATCATTTAAGATTTTCAGTAAATTACATAGTTTTCTGGTTGTTATTGGATCTAAGTCTGCGAAGGGTTCATCTAAAATCAAAATATCCGGATCCATAGACATTTCAACACCAATAGCCACTCTTATTTTTTCACCCCCTGAGAGTTCAAAAGCATGTCTTTCTAAAATGTCATCAGGAAGATCCAATTGATGAAATAACCTTTCCACTTCTCTATGATCTACAGGAACATATGGTAATGACATAAAAAAATCCGACAACTCATCCTCATTTAAACCAATTTGATATACAATATCCTTTTGAGCATCTGGTGGAAGATGAGCTAAACGTAACAAAAAATCTATACCTTTATATGTAAGATTATAATCCTTAGCTAATTTTTTAATGTCATTTTCAGTAATGGAGACCAACCTCTTTTTACTGAGAATGATATCAAGAACAGATGCATAATAGGTTAGATCAAACTCTTGCCTCACTAATCCAATTCTTTGCTTTGCTAGAACATTAAAAAGGCCCAATTCGCTTATAACTGCAGAAAATTCTTTCCCTATATATGTAATCTTACCTTCATCTGGCAAGTCTATTCCAGATAACAATTTTACTAAAACGGTCTTTCCACTACCCGATGGACCTATTACGCCAAGAATTTCTCCTTTGTACAACTCTAAATTATCAACTCTTAGCTCAAATAATTGTTTCAGATTATAGTGGTAATATTTTTTCCTCACATTTTCAACTACAAACGTTGGGTCTTTGTTTTCTATTGGTTTTAAATTTATTGGTGGTTCTAATTCTGATAGAAACAGATCAATACCTTCATAGATGTCTCCATCAAACTTAATACGACCATCCTCTAATAAAATTAACCTATCTGATAGTTTTATGTGTATTTCAGGTAAATGAGATACTATCATCACTGTCATACCAAGTTTATTTCTGAAATCTTTAATTAACTTTATTATATCAAATCTCTTATCAGGAGATGCCATACTCAATGGTTCATCTAACAAAAGAATCTCTGGATTGATTACAAGCTGTCTTGCAAGAATAAGTCGCTGTTTTTCACCTCCACTTAATGTATGGGCATATTGATACCATTTATGATCAAGGCCCACTAATTTTAAATATTCCATTGCTTGATCCTTCAACCTTTGATAATCACTTGAATCTTCCGGAGGCAATTCAATTGTCTCGTCCCCTGTTTCTAAAGCATACAACCGTTTCATTATATTTTCGATAGTTGTCAAGCCCCATAATCCAAATGATCTTTGATACTGGTATGCAGACTTACTTCTAACTTTTAGAAACTCACTTTTTGGAGAATCTGGGGTAAGTTTAATATCAGTGATTTCAAGTTCCCCTTTATCAAAAGATTCAATACCTCTTATAATCCTTAAAAGAGTAGATTTACCACTACCACTTTTTCCAATAATACCTAAGATCTCTTTGTTTTTAACTTCAAACGATACATCGTCAAGAGCAATTTTAAAATTTCCTGACGAAAGATGATATCGCTTGGTCAATCCTTTAATTTTTATGATGGACATTTAAATTAGAATAATTAATAACCAATTGATATAACTGACGGTTGATGCATAGTGTTGAACATGCTAAATCTAACTAACTATAAATTTACTGATCCAACACCTCGCATAACTCAAACTTTTGCTAAATCTGTTAAAACACTCTCTAATTACATTTTTCAACTTATACAGAGTTTTTTATCAGTTTAGGAATACTCATTTAATGACCTTCCATATGAACTATACTGGATCCAGGTCAAGAGATAGCGTTTTTTAATTTATAGCTAAAACAAAAAAAATATTATATATAGTAAAATCGTAGAAATTTCTATATAAACCTCAACTCAATAAATTAAGTTCTTTTAACTTTTTGAGGAATTTGTTTACGTCATTTTCCAGTTCATCTCTCTCAACTTCGTAGATCTCCATCATAGCCTCTATTATCTCACTGAATTTGGCACCTTTCTGAATAAGTTTGATTATTTCTGCCCCACTCTCATTAACCTCATATATTTTATCTTTATTCATATCCAGTAAAATCAAACCTCTTTCGCTCTCTCTCGTAGTAAAGCTTGCCTTCTCTTCCAGAGATATAGAGTCTCTTAGTTTATATATTTCCATATAACTCACCTTCATTATGGTTTATCATAAACCAGCAGCAGAATCAATTAATTTTGAAAGACTTGTCCACTCTTCAATTCTTGGCTCTTCATATCTCTTTTTCTGCTTTTTTCCATTCTCGCGATTCATATTTATCCCATCCAAGTCAATCAAAAGATGAGTGAACATTTAAGATATCAATATATATCATTTTCGTTTTAAAATCCATCTCTAAATCAGACAAGATTAAATGTGAGCAGTATTCCTTAGATCTAATCAATTTAATAGCCATTTGAATAAGAATTTGAAAATGATCTTCTCCATAAACTTTCTCTAAATCTTTAGGATTTCCATTAACCTTTGCTATTTTACCCAGAATAACAGCTCTAAGATTGGAAGTTCAAGGAAAACCCCTCTATAAACCTCCTATTTATAAATTTACTCTCTCTACAGCCTTAAAGATTCAATCTTTGGAATCTTAAATAAAGTCACATTTTTCTGTCAGCCCATAGAAAAGCCCTCTTTCGGTTCATTTGCTCGGAATTCTGAATTATTAAAGTCGATTTTGAGTCTCAATTAATAATTACACAACCTAGAGGAATATCAGGAAAAAATTGAAGGAAGAAGTTAAACTAAAACAATATGAGGTTTCCATTTCCATACATATGTTTTGAGATATATTCAGGGAGTTGTTGATGACGCCATAATCTTATCGTAAATTTCATTCTTTCCTGTATTTGACCTCCCATTCACACCATAAATCTTCAGGATGATCGTCCGGTGGAGCAAATTTGCATTCTACCTGAAGGTTCTCATCGATGATCTTTGCAAAATTTTTTAGCTCTTTCATATGCATATCCTTGCATTTATATTCTCCCAGACCCTGTCTCTTCCTCGACTCCTGAGGAGGACAGTATGGAGTTCTTATGATAACCCTGTCATCCTCAACATCAATATCATGGGAGATTATTATGCTCCATGGATAAAGATTAAATGCCCTGACAAATTCCTTTAGTCCTCTTCCTATACCGAACCTCTTCTTTATCTCTTCAGCAGATCTTATGCCCATTTCACTCCATATTTCCTCGTTAATCCTTTCGGCTGTTTCCCTCCCAAACTCCTCCTCTATTTTTAGAAACCAGAGGGCATCAATCAGCCTGTACTGTCTGAGCATGAAATCAAGATATTCCAGAATCACCTCTCCGGAATTAAAAATAGGAAATTCAGGGGTTCTCAATCCCCCTTCCTCCTGAAGACGAAGTATTTGTGCTTTCTGTAGTCAAACCAGCTCATCTCCCTGAATTCTATTTCCACTTCATCCCCAACGCTGAGCTCCTCAAAACCCGCATTGATCACGTGACTGAAAAGCCTCACTCCGTTTTCAAGCTCAACAACTGCAACTGTTATGGGTGGTTTGAAACCCGAAGGAACCACGTCCATCTCTGCAAAGGAGTATATCTTCCCCTTCAATGGAAGGTCTATCCACTCCATTTCATCGGAATAGCATGATGTGCAGATCATCTTCGGAGGGAACTCGACTTTTCCACATTTTCTGCATTCTGTTGTTATCAGTTTACCCTCTTCCAGGGCATCCCAGAATTTTTTCACCGACGTCTGTTCAAAATTTGGATACCTGGGGGGTACCTCAAGCACCTCTCTTCTCTCCTCCATTTTCTCACCTCGAATAGATCACCACTGCCTGACTTGTTCCCCATCCACCAAGATTCTGACTCAGACCTATCTCTGCACCATCAACCTGTCTGCCCTCGGGGGCCTCACCCCTCAACTGCTGGACAATTATACTTGCCTGGCATATCCCTGTGGCACCTATGGGATGTCCTCTTGAAAGCAATCCACCACCAGTGTTGACAGGAATCTTACCTCCAAGATCGGTCTGGCCCTCTTCAACAAACTTTCCACCCTGACCTTTCTCGCAGAAACCGAGAGCCTCGATCTCCAGCAATTCGGCAATGGTGAAACAATCATGTGTCTCTGCAACATCTATATCTCCTGGCTCAACTCCAGCCTGCCTGTATGCATCCTTCGCAGCCCTCTTCAGAGCGGTGAACTCCGTGAGATCAGAGATACTGCTTATGACATTTTCATTGATCAGATGCTGTCCTATTCCCCTGATATACACGGGGGTATCTGTGAATTTTTTTGCGAGATCATCCCTGACGAGAATTACAGCAGAGGCTCCATCACTCACGGGACAGCAATCGAGGAGCTTGAGAGGTTTGCAGACAGGCCTCGAGTTGAGAACATCCTCCACAGAAATTGGTTTCTGAAGATGAGCCTTTGGATTTCTCGAGGCAAACCTTCTGTTCTTTACAGATATCATGGCAAGCTGTTCTTCAGTTGTGCCATACTCATGCATGTGTCTCGTTGCGAACATGGCAAATCCCATGGGGGCGTTTGAACCGTAAGCAGCTTCCCAGTCCCTGTCGATCACATATGCGAACGCTGCCATTATGTCTGAACTTCTGGGCAATTCATAACACTTTTCAACACCCAGAACAAGGCACACATCGACCATTCCGGATTTGACAGCCATATATCCCGTTCTCAGCCCCATGCTTCCCGAGACACAAGCACCTTCAACCCGCGTTGCCAGTTTTGCAGATAATCCCAGAAACTCGGAAAAATGGTTCACAGCATTCCCC
>WAJW01000021.1 GCA_015523685.1 Archaeoglobaceae archaeon | reverse complement strand
ATGCCATGCACGCAGGTGCAAGCGGGGTTGCCATAGGCAGGAACATCTTCCAGCATCCCTCCCCCGAAAGCATTTCCCGGGCAATCCATCTCATAGTCCACGATGGAGCCACCCCGGATGATGCTCTTGGCAGAATCAGGGTTGTTAGCGGGTGATAATGTTTGAAAGCTGTCATTGTGGGAAAAGGGAGGATGGGAAAATTTTTTGCAGATCTTTTCTCTTCATGGGGATGGAAGGTGGAAAGCTACGATATTTTACCGGAGAGATCGTCTGTTTCGGTGGAGGAAATATCAAACTTCGATGTGGTACTTTTATCCGTACCAGCCCGGAAAATACCAGAGGTTCTGGAGGAAATCAGACCGCATATCAGTAAGGATACCCTCCTCATCGACATATCTTCGGTCAAGGGGGATATTGCTGTCTGGATTGAAGATCTCGATTGCGAACAGTTAATCCTGCATCCACTCTTCGGACCGGACATGGAGGTTCAGGGCTCCTCAATGGCAGTCCTCGGGTGCAGAGGTGACAGGGCGAGACTCACGCTGGACAGGTTGAAAAAATCAGGGTTGAGGTTGTTTGAAGTTCCTCTTCATGAACATGATGGTAGAATGGCATTGCTCCAGGGATTGCCATTACTGTCCATTCTATTTGTTCCGTATTATCTGCTGAAAAAAGGACTTCTTGATGATGCATTCATGGGTACTCCAAATCTGAAGGCAATTATCGAGCTCTCATCGAGGATGGCAAATGGCAATCCAGAGACCTATAACCTTATTCTTGAAAATCTTTTCAAAATGGAAGAAAGAATTGTGGAGGAGTTCAGGGAGTACATTGATGATCTCAGGGATAATGGAGTGGAGCCACTGTTAACTGACCTTGGAAAGAATTTGAATGGAGATTTACATGGAATAATTTTTGAGCTGTTAAAACTCAGGGATACAAAGGGAGAGGTTTCTGACCTGAGGTCTGCCATAGATGTTATAGATATTCTGATACTCTCACTGATTGAGAAAAGAGTTGAGTTTGCGAAAATTCTCGGAGAGCTAAAAATGGCGAATGGCCTGCCTGTTGTTGACCCGAATATTGAAAGGGAGAGAATTAACAGGATAGTTTCACGGAGCAAGTTGAATCACCATCATCTTGAATCAATATTTCGCGGGATAATCGAACTAACGAAGTCTGAGGAGCTTTTGCATCTGGGTTTTATCAACAAAGTGGCCATACTTGGCCCTGAAGGGAGTTTCTCGGAGGAAGCTGGGTTGAAGATAACAGGTTCCAGGGCACCACTTGTCCACTGCTCAACAATAAGCGAGGTTTTCTCACTGGTGGAAAATGGTGAGGTTGAGATTGGAGTTGTTCCGGTTGAAAACTCAATTGAAGGTCTTGTTGGTGTGACATTTGATGAACTGGTGCAGAGGGACGTCAGGGTTATAGGAGAGGTGTCGGTGAGGGTGGATCTATGCCTTGCGGGAATGAGTCAGGAAATGGAGGATATCAGGACTTTGTATTCCCACCCGGTTGCTGTGGGACAGTGTATGAAGTTCATTCAGTCTAAACTTCCCCATGTGGAAATAAAATTCACAAACAGTACTTCTGAAGCTGTTAAAAAGATAGATAAAAATTCTGTGGCGATTGTTTCAAAAAATGCTGTTTTGAGGTATGGTTTGAAGGTACTGGAAGATTCCATTCAGGATTCAAAGGATGTCATCACAAGATTTTACATTATCTCACGAAATGGTGACGTGAATAGTGGATCAATTACTGGACTGATTTTTTCTGTAAAAGACGAATCGGGAGCCCTTGTGAGGGTTTTGAGGTATTTTGAAGAGAGGAATATCAACATGAGGTTGCTGGTGTCCAGACCTTCGAGAATTCAGAGAGGGGAGTATTTATTTCTGGTTGAGATTGAAAAGGGTCTGAGTGACATGGAAATAATGGAACTGAGTGGAAGAACCCGCTATCTAAAAGTTCTGGGTCGATTCAGTCCGGTAAAGAGCATTCATGAGCTCATTGATTCCGGTGTAATTTAATAAATTTATATATATTTTTAGATATTTTTCAATCTAATTGGAAATGTATGTTAGCACCACAATTCTTAAATATGTCCTGAAATTTTCCAGATATCTGATTGCCAGGGTGGCAGAGAGGCTATGCGGTGGACTGCAGATCCACTCTACCCCGGTTCAAATCCGGGCCCTGGCTCTTGATTTCATGCTCAAACACTTTCCTTACCTGTGATGAAAGAAATGAACACGAAAGTTCTTGCGTTAGAAGTATACAACATATGGGAAATAATCAGAAAAATCCTGTTTCCAGAGGATTCTCAGGCAGGGGAGAGAGGCAGTTATGTTGAAGAAACACCGTTTTGGTGGAGGATTGAAAAAGTCATTTCTTTTCGAGCCTTTTCTTTCAATTCCGATTCTACGTAAATGGAATCAGAACTTATAATTCTCTCTTTGCAATACACAGCATGGAACGCATCGAAAACTCTGAGTTTTTAATAGCATATATATGCCTTATGTGGTTTTTCATCTTCAATTTTGCGGATTGTCATACCGTTTATAAAGATTTTATCAGCATCAAAATTGTATTTTTTGGCAAGAAGTGCGAATTCAATAAAAGTTTCCACAGAGGTTGTTATCTGCCCTTTGTGCTTCTCGAAGATTTCTTGGCATTTTCAGTGAGCCAATCTCGTTCAATGAGAATAGCGAGAAAGAAATCATTGTAGGGGTGGATCATTCAAGTCTCCCTCAGCTACAGGTTCAATTTCTTTTCTGGGTTCTCTTATAGATTTATCAGGAAGGGGTCTTCCATCCTTTCAAGTTCTTTAACAGGATCAGGAGGTTTGGAATTAAGAGTACAGCAGTTAAGAGTACACCATCATTTATTTCAATGACAAATTCTTCTTTACCAACTTTCTCTCTCATTCTCTTGGATAGACATGCCATTCCCTATTATCGATTTTTACCCACCTAAATTCCAATTTGGTCAACTATATTTACTTTTCCATTAAAATTTTTTTGGATAATTTTAAACCTCATCGTGCTTCTGTGGAGCGAGATATGGTGAAGTCTGTTAGAATATATGTGTTGAATTCTTTAGGTTTATCAGAAATAGCCGACACGACAATTGAATTTAGACCTTCACAAAGATCATACCATCCCTTGGCTTTTTTAAAAATACATCATTAAACTTTTTTAAAAATACATCATTAAAAATACATCAATTTACTGAGATGGAGGTGAGATCCAAAATTCTTTT